>NZ_JAEQCB010000055.1:0-75650 GCF_020738785.1 Microcoleus sp. PH2017_05_CCC_O_A
CGAGTCCGGCGGTTGAGCAGTTTCATTTTTGTGCGATCGAATCCTCCATTGCTACTTTTTAATTTAGGTGACTTTGGGCGATCGAGCTTCCTCCAGACGAATCACCTGACTGGGGGAAGGGTTCAACAGTTGACAGTTGACAGTTGACAGTTGACAGTTGACAGTTGGGGGAGAGGGGGAGATTGGGGAAGATTGGAGGAGATTGAGAGAGATTAGGAAAATATTCCTTTTTCCTTCTTCCTTACTTCTTTCCTTCTTCCTTCTTACAACTTCGATCGGACTTTCATCCGTTACATCCGTTACATCCGCTACAGAATCCGTTGCCGAACTTCCTTCTTCCTTCTATTAAAATCCAAAACCCCGCTTACCATCGGGCTTAGTAGTCAACCAATTTGTCTTTGCACTTGCGAGTTGTTCCTCAGTAACAGTAGCGTCAGTTAGATTCGCGCCGCACAAATTCGCACCCCGCAAATTCGCCTTGCTCAAATAAGCGCCCGTCAAATCAGCACCTCGAAAATCCGCACCTTCAAAATTAGCAGTGCTGCAATAAGCTTCAGTCAAATTTGCCGATCGCAAATTTGCCTTCACCAACCTCGCGTGGCCCAAATTCGCCCCCGACAAATCCGCTGCTTGCAAATTTGCCTTCACCAACCTAGCCTGATAAAAATTTCCCCCCGCCAACTGCGCTTTTGGCAATTGCAAACCCGACAGTTCGCAGTCAGCAAAATCGCGTTTACCTTTAAAATATGCCGCTCGCAAGCTGTTACTTTCCCACTTTACAACCGCTTTCGTTACCTTTTGTCCTGCTAAATTGCCATTGGACAAGGCCGCAGTTCCGAAAGTTCTGCCAGACTCAGCCAAAGTCCGGGAAACTCTCGGCTGCATCCCTGTATTTCCCGATTGACTGAAGGAAGTTCTAGTGCGGATGCTTTGCTTCGATCGCAAATCTCGATCGTTTTTCATCTGGGGCGAAGGCAACGAAGTAGCATCACTATTAAATATCGTTGGTTCTTCAACCGTGCGGCCACCTGCGTTGAATTGAGTTGTCAAGCCGTTGCAAAGATCTGCGTCTTCAAATTCGCCATTCAGAGCTTTGACGACATCTCCTGTCGATTGAAAGCGATGGCCGACCATGGGCTTGAGCATTTTCTCAAGAATCCGCGCAAAATTTGGGCTCACCTGAACGTGGGGCTGCCAAACAATTTCGCCAGTTACCGCATCAAAATCTAAATCTTTGGGAGACTTTGCTGTCAGCAAATACAAACAAGTCATGCCCAAGGCGTAGATGTCGCTGGCAAATATCGGCCGCAGCGCCATTTGTTCGGGGGGAGCAAAACTAAACGTACCAACTGAAAATTTCGTGTTGGCGCTTTGGTCGGCGGGGTCTAATAATATTGTTTGGCTAACTTGGTCTTTAACCGCTCCGAAATCAATCAGAACCAAGTGATTGTCTTGAGCGCGGCGAATAATATTTGCGGGTTTAATGTCTCTGTGAATTACTCCTTGGCTGTGGACGTATTGCACTACCGAGAGAATTTCTAATAGAAAATTTTTAACATCTGATTCATTGAAACGCCCTGATTGTTTGACTTCTTGTTTCAAAGTCGAGCCTTTAACATACTCTTGAACTAAGTAAAATTGCTGTTCGGTTTCAAAATAATCTAACAGCCTCGGCACTTGCGGGTGGTCGCCGAGTTGGCCGAGGGTTTTCGCTTCTCGCTTGAATAATTCCCGCGCCATTTCTAAAACTCGCGGCGACGAACTACTGGGTCGGAGTTGCTTGACCACGCAACTCGGTTGACCAGGCAAAGAGATGTCTTTTGCCAGAAATGTAGCTCCAAAACCTCCTTGTCCTAAAGGTTCAATGACTTGGTAGCGAGCGCGCAGCAATAACCGCGCACCACAGGTCTGACACTGGAGAATAGAGTCAGGAGGGTTTTGAGGATGTGGACAGCCCGGATTTACGCAGTAGCTCATGTTGATTGAGTTTGCCTATATTTTTCTGATTTTGCTCTGGCGATCGCTCGACTGCACAAATTCCCTTAAACCGCATCTGCTAGAAATACAGCTCTATCAGTTGCCGGCGGGCCGTGCTGCGGCGTGCGAATTGGAATTGCACCTAAGTCTTTTAGGCCGATATCTTTTCCCTATTTTAATTATCTCGTTGCTGTGAGTTTTTGCGGTAGATTATCCTTGAAGATAGTTTAAAGACTTGCTAAAGTTGTCCTTTTTTATGTAAAGTCTTTCTAAACTTAAGTGCTTTTTGCGCTGTTAGATGTTTCTAGCATACCTCATTCTCTGATTGAGAATGTTACTCATCCCACAGCAGACATCGATCGAAAGGGCGATCGCTCGTTTTTGCTAATCTCTACCACAATCGTCTTGACAAATCTTAATTAGTATGGTATGAAAAGTTTTCCCGAATAAATTCTCGGACAGCACAGTCGAAGCCCGCCGGCGTAGACTAATGACGAATAACTACCGAGCACTGACAACAAACTACTGACAAAATTATGCGTATTTCTCTAAACTGGCTGCGGGAATTGGTCGATGTGACGAGTTCCCCGGAAGAATTAGCCGAAACCCTGACAATGGCAGGATTTGAAGTCGAAGAAATCGAAGACAGGCGTGCATGGGCCGACGGCGTAGTATTGGGCAAAATAGTCGCCTGCGAACAACATCCCAACGCTGACAAATTGAGAGTTTGTCAAGTTGATGTCGGCAAACCTGAACCCTTAAATATTGTGTGCGGGGCACCCAATGCGAGGGCGGATATTTATGTACCTGTAGCCGTTGTCGGTACTTTTTTATCGACGATCGATCTGAAAATTAAACCTGCTAAATTGCGGGGTGTTCCTTCGGAAGGAATGATTTGCTCTCTCGCCGAATTGGGATTGTTGAAGGAATCAGCAGGAATTCATATCTTTGATCTAGAAAATCCCGAATTAGGCAGCGATATTCGTCCGCTTTTAGGTTTAGATGATGTGATTCTAGACTTGACAGCAACTGCGAACCGTGCAGATGCTTTAAGCATGGTGGGTGTAGCCCGGGAAGTGGCGGCACTAACTGGCGCAAGTTTGAGAATTCCGACAACTAATGATGTGGCGATTCATGGCGAAAAAAGTCCGAATTTGGCAGTAGAAATATCGGAACTGCAAGGCTGCCCGATTTACATTGGCACGGAAATTTCAGGGGTAAAAATTGCACCGTCTCCGGCTTGGTTACAACAGCGGTTGCAGGCGGCGGGAGTGCGGCCGATTAGTAATGTGGTTGATGTCACTAATTACATTTTACTGGAATGGGGACAACCGCTGCACGCTTTCGATCGCGATCGACTGCAATCTTTCACCGGTACTTCTGACATCAGCATCGGCGTGCGCTTTGCCAAACCAGGCGAATCCTTCAAAACCTTGGACGGACAAAACCGCAATTTGCAACCTCAAAACCTGTTAATTACTGCTAGTGACAAACCCGTAGCCTTAGCTGGGGTAATGGGTGGCGAAGACACGGAAGTGCACGAAGGTACGCAAAATTTAGTCTTAGAAGCTGCCATTTTCGACCAAGCAACGATTCGGCGTTCTGCCCGCGCCCAAGGCCTGCGGAGTGAGGCTTCGATCCGCTACGAACGGGGTGTGAATCAGGCAGCTTTAACGACGGCGTGCGATCGCGCTATTGCCCTAATTTTGCAGTTGGCTGGCGGGACTGCGACGGTGCAAAAAACGGCGAGTTCGGGGGAAGATTTGAGTTTTTTGCGATCGATCGAATTGCGTCTAGATCGCATAAACTTGGTGTTAGGACAGTTAAAAAGAGGAGCAACCGGCGGTTCTCCCTATCTGGAACCGGAGGAAGTAAAAAATATCCTCACAGCCCTGGGCTGCGAAGTGGCTGCGACGGAAAAAGCACGAGTATTTGCGATAACTGTTCCGCCTTACCGCTACCGGGATTTAGAAAGGGAAATTGATTTAATCGAAGAAGTCGCGAGACTCCACGGTTACGACAATTTCTGCGATACTTTGCCTAGCAAAACAGAACCCGGTTATCTGTCACCAGAATACGCGCAAATACGGAATGTGCGATCGGCTTTTCGGGCGGCCGGCTTGACAGAATTGATGCACTATTCCTTAGTAAAAACCGAGGGAGATAATCAGGTGGTGCTGGCGAATCCGCTGTTTGTCGAGTATTCGGCTTTGCGGACTGAAATGCTGTCGGGTTTGATCGATGCTTTCGGCTACAATTTGGAGCAAGGAAACGGTGCGCTCAACGGTTTTGAAGTCGGTCGCATTTTCTGGAAAGAAGGGGATGCAAAGAAAGAAGCAGACGCCGTAGCGGGGATTATTGGCGGCGACCCGACTGTGTGGAAATGGCAGCAATCTGGGCGCGATCGACCTTTGACTTGGTTTGAAGCGAAAGGTGTCCTAGAAAGTGTGTTTCAGCAGTTGAGTTTGGCTGTGGAATATGCAAGCGATTCCTCTAATCCACGCCTGCATCCTGGCCGCACAGCCGCGCTATCGTTAAACGGGAAACGGTTGGGAGTTTTCGGACAGCTACACCCGCAATTACAGCAGGAAAAGGGTTTGCCGGAACAGGTTTATGTGTTTCAATTAGATTTAGGCGTGTTGTTGGGTGAGTTAGGTCGATCCTCTACGAGGGCTTCGCTAACGCACAACTCGACTCGCAAATTCGCAGGTTATTCGAGTTTCCCGGCTTCTGACAGAGACATCGCATTTTTCGCGCCGGTGGAAGTTCCGGTAGTTGAGATGCAGGGCGCGATGAAGCAGGCGGCGGGTAGTTTGCTGGATTCCGTGGAACTCTTCGACGAGTATCGCGGCGAAAACGTACCGGCGGGACAACGTAGTTTAGCATTTCGGTTGGTTTATCGATCGGGCGATCGAACACTCAGCGAAAGCGATGTCGAACCAGCCCAACAAAAAGTCCGCGATGTTTTAGTCGAGAAATTCGGCGTTAGTTTGAGAAGCTAATTGTAGGGTGCGTCGCCATGAGATTTTCGATATTTAGTGAGGGATTTTTGATGGCGACACACCCTACGGCTAACTTCCTTCAACCCACGGAGGTGGGTTTTGTTTGTGTAGACGCGGTTTCCAACCGCCGGGAAATTCAATTTGTAACTAAAGGACGCAACATCTCCCGTACACAAAAATAAAAATCAGGAAACTGCAAAAGAGAAATACTCGCATCATCCGCCAGAATCACCCGACTTTGATAACCATCCTGACTCGGTTCTCGAAAAACATGAAGTTGCCGATTATTCACATCCAAAACCCAATAATCAGCAATCCCCGACTCACCATAAATTTTCGCTTTAATCCCGCAATCCGTTCTCAGCGTAGTATCCGCAACTTCCACAATCAGATAAATTTCCGATGGCGTTGGATGGTGGTCTTCATAGTAAAGTGGATCTGGTATAACTACAGAAATATCCGGTTCAGGTTCCGAGTAATTATCGAGCCGAACAGGGTCTTGCAGTCGCACCAAAACCCTCTCTCCCAAACGGTTTTCCAGTAGCTTCTCTGTTCGTTTTACCGCCGCACCGTGTGCTGTTCCCTTTGCTGCCATCTTTACTATCTGTCCTGCTAGTAATTCTACCCGTTCATCCTCATCAAAAATACCAATTTCCGTCATCCGGTCATATTCTTGAACCGTTAGCAGCCGAAGGTCTAGTAAAGTCATAGTTATCTCCTCCTATTTAACAAACGTCTCTCTTTCTCCCCTCTCTTCCTCAGCGCCCTCAGCACCCTCTGTAGTCAATCAATCTTATCCTAAAAAAAATTATCAAATCCTGCTACACTTATTGTACAATAAATTTCAAATAAATTCATCCAAGGCTCAAAACCGTGACCAAATATGTAATGTGGGGAAGTTACTGCGAAGATGTCCTCGAAAAACGTGCTCCATTTCGAGACGCGCACCTAGCGGGACTTGCCAAACAGAAAGAATCGGGAGTGTTAATTGCGATCGGGCCAACCAAAGATTTAAGCAAAGTTTTTGCAATTTACGAAGCAGAAGATGAGGCGGCTGTGCGAAAATTAGTTGAAGCCGATCCCTGAGTACCAAGTGAAAGAGTGGATTCAAGCTTTTTGAAGCGACAGAGAAATTAAGAATTGTTTGGCTAGTAAATACAGAAATCAACTTGCTTGACTAATGAATCAATGTGGGCTAACATAGCTGAATTGCATAAGTTGTCAAGCGGTGCGAGGAGGTTGCAGAGTGAATACCCTAAGAACAACAGGCGGGGATTTAGTTGCCGTTGACTGTGGTGACTTATTGGACAAGATTTTAGCAATTTTAGAGAAGCCGGAGACTCAGAATCCATTTAAGATACATGGTAATTGCGATCGGTTAATCATCGACATTGACAGCATCGCCGAAGCAGTCGCAGGTTTGGGAGTAGAAAATCCTTTAGGTGCTTCCGAACGCGGTGCTCGTACCGCCACAGTCAACTTTACTCCCGGCTTCAAAGAACGCTTTCCCAATCAAATTACCAAAATCAAAAATAGTTTAAAAACTCGACTGGAATCTGCAATTAATCAACAAAACCCACAGCTTGCGATCGAACAATTTGTTGCCAACTTAATTACAGATTTGGAAAAGTTTAAAAATAATTATGCCAATTTAGACTTTAGCTATCCCTTTGGCAAATATTCCGGGTTGCAAAAGCAGCGATTGAGTATCACAAAAAATCCTAGCAGCAAAGAACTGCTAAAATTTCACAAACTAACTATCACCGTTGGAAATACCAGTACATTTAACACCGAGCTAAAACAAGGCTTAGGAAATTATATCAAATCTCAGTTTGCTAGCGCTAGTGAGAGCGATCGCGACGAATTAGATTTTATTCTTCAAGATTTAGAAGAAGATGCCAAATCAGATTTCTACAGACTCAAAGAATTTGTAGATATCGAAACTATCGGCAAACTCAAAAAGCAAGCACAGATATGTTATCTAGAATTTCTGCAAGACAACATTAGCACCAGCAATAACCCATTCAATGCCGAGGGTTTAATTTATTTAAAAGTCCTAATTCAGCGTCTCAAACAGATTGATGAATATATAGTCAAAAATGCCGATGGCGATTACTTAGTGAACTATGCCGGCACTGACTTGAACTATGCAGATGCTTTTGCTCGTGCTGAAGCCTTTGATATGTTGCCAATTATTCCCAAAATAGAAGGATATTTAGGAGAAACCAAAGACGAAAACAAAGGAGATATCCAGTTTATTTTTGGACTCAAGCTTAAGTTTAATAACCCAGTTCAAGCCTATGGCGGCAAAACAGTCTTTGAGTATTACCTCAATCTGCTTGACCCTGAAAGTGAGGAACATAAAGCCGAACTTGCCGACCCTGCTAGAAAAGAGATTTTCGCCAGAAAGCTATTGAAGTTAGTATTTTTGTACTACTTCGTTTTTGCCGCAAAAGACCCGTCATCAGAGGGTTATACAATTAACTCAGACTTAGAATACGATCCAATTCCAGTATTTGAGGAAAAAGTATTAAAAATCTTCAAAGGTTCTGATGAAGTATCAAAGCAAAAACTTTTGCGAGGGATCAAAAAAGGTTTTGAACAATATAATGTTGCCTCTAAAATAGACACTCTCAAGAATCTCCTACAAAAAATTCTGAAACACAAGCATTCACCGAAAGAATTTCCGCTTCACATTTCGGTCAGAAAAAACATTTTAGATAATAGTATCAACAATATTTCTACAACCTCTACATTTTTCAAGCCTGAGCTACGAACCAAGCCCAAAGAAGTATTAAAATATATAGCTATTGGTCAAGCAAAGGCTAGTGAAAATTCCCTATGTACTCTCACAGCTAAAATCGCAATTAGTGATGTTCATTATTTTGCTAGTGACGACCTACAAAGCTTTAGTATGGAGTATGATGTCACAGGTGTAAAAGCTCTGCCAGTGTTGCTGAGACCAACTGAGCAACAGTGTACAACTATATATAATCGGTTTTATCAACAGCGTAAGCTAGTCGAATTTACCTACAGTCTTGCTAGCAACAAATGGGATAATAAAAAAAGTTTTGTGTATCGATTTACCTTCGATATACTTGCCTATACTTGCCTCAAACTGTTATTGGAAAAACAGAGTAGATTATTCATTCCCATACTGCGACTGCAACTGAGCAATCAACAGTCAGATTCGCCCGTAGAAGAGTTCATGCGTTCTTTATCTAAAAGGTTATCGCATTTACTAAATGAAGAACATCGTTCTAATTCTCAGGGTATTGATATCAGAAATATAGAATACAAAGCTCCCAATGTAATGAGTTCTCTATATTCTGTATTGCCTAAAAAGTTTACCTTTGCCAAGCAGTCAGATTCTCCAAAAGAACTCGACAAACTGGCTATAGTTATAGTTTCCAGTCGCGAGAGTGATGCTAGGTGGAATAGCAACCAAAAGCTATCGAATTTGCAAGGAGAAATTGTCGGTGCAATTCGTCAAAAAGATGGTTCTGTCAGGCTACAATTGCTCAAAACCTTCTCGGAAACCTACGAACACGAACAGATGTTTAAAGAACCCACTGTGGTGCGAGATGAAATAGGGAAAGTTTACAAATTGGGATTCAGACACTTTCTCTACATAGCCAAAGCTCCCTATTCTAGTACCTTGCACATGACACAAAAAGAAGATGCTTTATTTTTCATGTCGAAAGATGTGATTAAATATTTTAAAGAAAACTACAATGATATCAAAATTTACCCGATGTTTTTTGACAAATACTATGCAGTTAAACTGTCAGAAAGATTGGGAGTAAATTCTTTATACATTCAGGATACATTGGAGTTAACCGCTTTAGTCAAAGACCCCAGCAAACGCTCTGTGGTATTTTTTAATTTGTTTAATGGTTTGGTAGTCGGCTCAGAAGCAGAACGTAATTATAGGGGTGTAATTTCCTATGCCACCTTGTTAAATATTTATCAAGATATACTGGATGATGAACATATCCATCAAGGATTGATTTCTAATACTCAATTAAAAAATGACATTTTGCAGTATTTGACCTTGTTCCACTTTTCTCGCTACGAAAAAGCAAGTGGTAAAAACGCTCAAATTAGTTTTAAATTAGACCCCTACGAAAACCTGATAGGAGATCAGTCTGTAGGTAAACTATCTCTCTACAAGCATATGGGAGGAGTTGCAGAGTTTAATGCCTTGGCATTTTTGACTAAAGTTAAAGAAGTTTTAAATACACCAACAGGAGGCACGCAGTCATGAAATCTAAAATAGCAGAAGATTTGGGGCGTTTGTTTGAAGTTGGGTTTAATATTGGGATTCTTGCTTGTATTAAAGAGAAGCAAATTAAGCATAACTTTGGAAACTTGTACCTTCAGGAATTGCAGGAGTTAAAATTCCCGAAGATGCTGAGAAAAATCACCGATAAAATAACCAGTCCCCTGGAAAGAAAGATGGCTGAAAAGTGGAGTACATTTTTCCTACAAAAAGGCTTTCTATCAGGTTTAAACTTTTTTCGAGAGTACCTACAATCTACAGGTTGGAATGAGACAAATAAACTACGACATTTGGAAATTTTGTATTACCAATCCTGTTTTTGCGATGAGAGCAGTATTGGTACTTACGCTAAAGGTTATGAACAGTGGTGTGGAGAAGTTATATCTCAATTTGACCAGATTGATAATATTTCTCAATATATTGGAAGTTACAAAGGGAAAGGCGAGTTTCTGAGAGCTGATACTCTAATATTCCTACGATATGGTAGGCAATTTAGAATTTTGTGTGTAGATTTGTCGGTGTTTTCGATTAGGACATCTGAGGATGTGACGAATCTGGACTATTTGGAGATTATTCGGCGTTTGTTGAGACGAGATATTAACTATTTGCGCTCAAAAAGTGTGTTTTCTAAACTTCGCATAGATACTGAAAGTTGTGATGTTGAATTTTCGGAAGGTTTGAAGAGCTATTTTACTGCTTTTAAGTATGATGATAAGGAGAGTGCTAAATCAATTCAAGCTGGCGGTTATGCTTATAGTTTTTATCAATTTCTCCGAGAAATAGGGATACTTGCTGAGGATTCGCGACTAATATTTAATGCGGTGGGATATAGCGATCGCGGAATTAGCACTATGTCTGTCCGCCCCGAAAATTTAGATGTTTTGAAAACTTGTTACTCGATTTATAAGTATGATTCGAGTCCTCAAGAAATCGTCGATGCCCGCAAATTAGTTTTAAATAAAATCAAGCGGAGTGCTTGCTACAGCTTCGATCAAGGAAAAAAGCTTGTTGACGATATATTAGCAATGTCTGCGGATAAAATCAATGTTGTGCGCCACCCAGAGCGACTTGAGGGGTTTGTCAATTCAGCAGGAATTGTGCCGGATGAATTGATGCAGCAGTTGGGATTGAGCGGAGGTTTGAGTTTGCGGAATGCTCACGCTAAGCTAATTGAAAAAGCCCTGGAATCTGCTGCTACTTATATCTTTTTGACTGGAAATCCTGGTATTGGGAAGACGACTGCGATCGCCAAATTTCTCACAGATCATGTAAACGATGGATTTCTATTCTTTTATGTCAGTCCCAGGAAGCAGGTAAATCTGGATATTATCGACAAGTTCAAAAAACCTGGTACTGAGGATTTATGGAATGATAAAATATTAGCAATTAATACCTATAGCGATTTAATTAAAGATAGCGGTCATAAATATACTGTCCAGTATCTCTCGAATCAACGGCATGGAAAATTTGGATTACAAGTTGTTAATTTTCAAGATAGCAGAGAAACTAAGCGTCAAAATAGGCGATCGGACCGACTCAAGAGACAAACAGAAAATGTAATTGAAGATGGTGGACGGAATACTAAGGGCGTACTTAACAGCATTTGTGAAGCCATTTCTACCCTGATTGATACTAAAGATTTCAACAATATTGTCGCGACTGTTTCCATCCAATCTTTAAAGAAAACTGATGCGGGCGATACATTAAAACATTTTGAAAAAATTTTTAGGAATGCTTACAACACAAAGCTAGGTGAAGTGCTTCCCGATCGCATGAAAGACATCTCCAGTCGCATCAAGCATTTGTTTATCATGATCGATGAGATTACGGGAGACGAGGGAGGTGTAGAATTCTTAAATGGCATCAACAATATCCTCAACACCTATGAATTGAAAAATAATGCTCACGGGTTTAATACAAAGGTGATCGTTGCAGATGCTTCTATCGTTGACAAAGCTGTAATTAGCCAACACCTAAGCGATACCTCTGCTGAACCGGATAAAATCTATTTTCGGAAAGCTAAAAATCCAGGTTCGCCTCTGTCAGTGGAGAATTTTAAGTTTAAAGATACTGACGCAACTGTGATTAACACTAACTCCTATCCTGCTAAAAGCTTAAGCATAACATACAAAGTTTTCATTGAATCTTGCAAGTTTAGTGAAGATACTTTGCTAGATAGAGAAACTGATTTAACCAAGACAGTACAAGGCGAAATTTTACAAGATATAGAAGCCCTGTTACAACGCTCTGATGTTGAACAAGTGATAGTTTATATTCAAGATAAACAAAAACTGGGTAATTTGATAGACAAGATTAGAGAACATCGGGGTAAGTTTGAAAAAGGGACAGATTATATCGAAATACACGCTAATATTGGTGAGGAGGAAAAAGAGTTAGTTCAAAAATGGAAAAAAGATGCGAAAGTAGTATTTATGACTGCTTCAGGTAGTCGCGGGCTATCTTTTCCCAAGGCAAAACACATTTTGGTTGAGATTCCGAGGTTTGAAATAGAGAAAAATCTGATGGAATTGATTCAGGTAATTTATCGGGGGCGCGGAAAGGATGAGATTGATAATCAGGACAAAGAATTGATTTTCTATTTGGGCGATCGGGTAGTGTATTTTGAAGATAATAAAGAGATATCGATACAGGAAAGTAAACTGAGTCTTTTAAATATTCTGTTGATTTTGAAAGCATCTATAATGACGCGAATTTATGGTTGCGGGCAAATTGGTTCAGATAAGTTTATCATCATACCCATCGGCGGTAAGTCTGTGTTTGCTGCTGGTGAAACATTCTCATCCCAAATGAAAAACTTAATCGATAAGTTGAAGAGCGAGCACAGGAAGAATAGGAGCGATCGGCGTTTACCACAAGTCTATGATAGTCTAGAAGATTTACTCGGTCAAGCTGATTTTACACTGAGAGAGAATGTTGAGTCTAATAGTAAATCTCAGACTTCATATCTTTCGCAGCGTGATTTTTTCAACAATGGATTTTCCCAGTTAGTAAGTGAAAGTTTCGAGAAGTTATTGAATCTGAATAACTTGGAAATGGGATATATGAGTGGCGGTTTGTTAGTTGTACCGATCGCATCGCAAACTTTGGAAGAAACCTACATTATGCCTCTGGCAACAATAGCCAAAAATGCTAATAGTGAACTTTGGCATAATATGCAGATAATTAGTTATGCTAGTGCTTATTCAGAGGATTTACAATTTGCGATTAAAGATGCGATGGAGTTAGTAAAAGAACTAACAAACTCTGTTGATAAGACACAGAGATTTGAGCAAAGCAGTCAGCGCAAGGATCGGTATTATGCCTTACCATTATTTGCGTTTATTGCTGGGGAAGTATTCAGGGAATATTTTGCTAGTAACCCCCAAGAACAGAAATATCAAGATTTTAGAAATATCTTGACTCAATATATTAAGGCGCTGTATCCTGTTGGTAATGTTTTGCCTATAGGAGATAAATATCAAGATTTCCCATTTGTTGTATTTAGAAGCTACAGTTTAGAACAGATTAGGGAAAAGATATTTACGGATAAGTATCTTTTGAGTTCCAATGAGTTGAATGTACTCAATTTGGTTTTGTCTAAGGAAATCTGACATCGGGGGTTGACAGGGTGAACGTTTTAAGATTAGATGATAGCGATTTAGTAACGGTAGATTATGGCGATTTGCTGGACAAAATTTTAGAAGTTTTGCAGGGAAATAACCCATTTAGCATTTCGGGCGATCGCAAACGTTTGCTAATAGATATTGATACACTTGCTAATCAAGTCGCTACTTGCAAAGAAGTACAAAATCCTTTGGGTAATTGTGAGAATCAAGCAGATTATGCTACGGTGAATTTCTTACCGGAAGTTGAGGTGCGCTTTCGGAGTCAAGTTAGGGAAATTGAGGCTTGTTTGCGCCGAAAAGTACAATCTGTTTTGGGAGATAGTGTTACAATTGACCAATTTGTAGTTAGTTTAATTAGTCCGCTAGAGTCTTTTAAAGGTAAGGGAACTCAGTTAGGTTTAAGGTATGACTTTGATAATTTCTATAAAGATTTACAGAAACAGAAGCTGAGTTTGGAATGCTTAGACTCTAATTATGATTCGCTGCTAAAGTTTCATAAAGTAACTATTTCGATCCGCAATGTAGATATTTTCCAAGAAGAATTGCAAGCAGGTTTAAAGAGTTATATTGCTGAAAATACTGGAAATCAAGAGGAGAAGGAAGAACTTAATTTCCTGCTTGAAGAAATGGTAGAAAATGAAACTTCTGATTTTCACCGACTGATTAGAGTTGTGGATCGGGAAACTCTGGGACAACTGAAGAAAGAAGCGAAAATTACTTACTTGGAGTATCTTTTAGAAAATATTGATTCAACTACAGAAAATAGGCGAGGTTTGATTTATCTCCAAGATTTAATCCGGCGTTTGAGGTTAATAGAAGGATATATCAACGATGTCAATAAACCTGATGGTGACTACTTGGTTAGCTATCAGAAAACTCCGGTTAATTACAAAGATATGTTTTCGCGATCGGAAGCTTTCGATTATTTACCGATCGTTCCGATTATAGCAGGTAGTCTGGGAGAAACTACGGATGATGCTGGGGGCGATCGCCAATTTATTTTTGGCCTCAAACTCAAGTTTGGCAATCCTGTGCAATCGCGGGGAGGCGATCGGGTATTCGACTACTATCTTAATTTGTTAAATCCCGACAGCGAGGAACATCTCGCCGCTTTGGAGGAACCAGCCAATCATGAAACCTTCTTCCGCAAGGCATTAAAAACAGCATTTTTGTATCACTTTGTCTTTGCATCATCTCAAAACCCCCTAGCAGCCGATTACAACCCAGAATTAGAATTAGAATACGATCCGATCGCAGGATTTGAGCGAGTAGTTTTACCGATATTACAAAGTTCTAACGAAGAGCATAAAAAGGTGCTTTTTTGCAAATTTTTTAAGCGTTTTCAAGAAATTAATGTCGATTATAAAATTAACTGTCTTAAGCAATTACTGCAAAAATATATCTTAGATAAAACTATTTTATCACCTCGCACAGAATCGCGACTGATTTCGATCAAAAGAGGTCTGCTTCACAATATAGATCGTATCTTAACAACCGGAAAATTTTTCAATGAGGTTGTGGGGCGCAATCCGAAGGAAACACTTCAGTATATTTCTGTGGAAAAACCTAATGTTAATCAAAGAGCAATTTGTCAATTACCAGTCTGTATTAAAATTGAAGATATTCGCTATTTTTCAACTGATGAATCCCAAAGTTTCAGCATGGAATACAATATTAAAGGTATTAAGGCTTTACCAGTGTTTTGGATTCCTAAAGCCGATCGCTCTAGAGATGTTTTTTATAAAAGTTTTCAGCATAAATCCGTGGTTTTTCCCTACAACAACCGACGTTTAGACAGCAATGGAGGCTTGCAAAGACAAGCAACGTTTGTTTACAAGTTTGCTATTTCGCTGATGTCATATATTTCCCTAGGAATCTTGTTACAAAAATTACCCAATAATTTATTTGTGCCGATGGTAAGACTTCACGAAGGCTACCACGAAAACCCTTCGCCTTCAGAAAAATTTATGGCATACCTTTCTAAAGTATTATCTCACATTTTGAGCGAAAAACACCGATCGAATTCCCAAGGATTTCGCATTCTGGGTGACAAGTATCATTTGACAGCCAAAAATGGTTTGAGTTCCCTGTATTCAATCCTGCCTAAAAAGTTTCGATTTAACAATGTACAGTTATCTCCAGAATTGGATAATTTAGCAATTATTACAGTATCGACTAGGGATAGCGATGGGAAAAATGGCGGGAGGCGCGATCGCAGAAAAGCCTGTTTTTTTGGCGAAGTCACCGGAATTAGGTGTCAAGAAGATGGTACTATTCAGGTGGGAATGCTGAAAACTTTCTCGGAAAATTACAGCCTTCAGCGTCTTTATACTCAGCCTTTAATTCTCGCAGATATTGTTAGTCAGTTATATAATAGAGGGTATCGAAAATTTTTATATATATCTCAAGCACCTTATATGAGTACGCTGCATATTACTCAAAATGATGGAGATGATAAATTATTTTTTATGTCGAAAGATATCATCCGAGTTTTGAAAGGAGAACGGGAAGATGTTAGGATTTACCCGGTATTTTGTGACAAATATTATGTACATAGTCCCAAACAGCATCGGGGAGAATCTTTTTATATTCAAGATACAGCAGAGCTTGCCGAGTTGTTTTCGGATAGGAGGAAACAAGCTATTGTGTTTTTTAATTTGTTTAACGGGATTAAAGTTGAACAAGGGGATAAGAACTTTTATAATGGAGTGATTTCCTATTCGACGCTATTGAATATTTATGAAGGTATCCTAGACGATGAAGATATTCGTCAAGGTTTGATTTATGATGGTATAATTAAAGATACTTTGCTACACTATTTGACAATATTTCACTTTTCTCGGTACGAAGCTCGTCAAAAAATCAGTCTCAAGTTAGATCCGTTCGATCGCATTATTGGCAATGACTCAGTTGGTGCTTTATCTGAATTCACTCACGCTGGTGGTAGTGCTACTTTTAATTCGCTGGCTTTTTTGAATAAGGTAAGAGAAGTATTGAACGTAACTGAGACTGTATAATAATCAATAAACAAAACACTCACTTAAATAAATATGACTGTCAAAGTAGGAGACATCGCACCGGATTTTAGCTTATTATCTCAAACTGGCTCATCAGTCAGTCTCAAGGATTTTAAAGGCAAAAATTGCGCTTTTCGTGATAGTTATGAAGTTTTCAAAGACGCAGGTGCAGAAGTAATTGGGATTAGCGATGATTCGCAGCAGTCTCACCAAAAATTTGCTACCAAATATCAGTTACCTTTCACATTGTTGAGCGATACTGGCAATAAAGTGCGGCAATTGTACGGGGTTCCAGCTACCATGTGGATTATGCCCGGTAGAGTCACTTACGTCATTGACAAACAAGGTGTTGTCAAGCATATTTTTGACTCAATGCTGGATTTTAAGGCGCACGTTGCTGAGTCTCTCAAAACTTTGGAAGGTATTAAAGGTTAGATATGATTGGATCGGATTGATTTAACCGCAGAGAGCGCAGAGAACACAGAGGAAGAGTAAGACAAAGAGAGGAATTTAGTCCTCTCTTTGCTATTAGCAATTATCTAACCTTTCGCAGCACCTGATTTTTCATGTGCTACGTTGTGGGCGGTTTTGCCATTCTTACTATTACCGTGGCCGTTAGCATTGCGAGGCTGGATAACTCCATAGCCGCTTTGACTCTTGCGTTCGTAAAGCACATTAATTTCGCCTGTTTCTGCATTCTGAAACATATAGAAATCGTGGTCGATAATCTGCAATTGTTCTAAAGCTTCTTGCACAGTCATTGGAGGCATGGCAAAATACTTTGTCCGTACTACTTCGGGTGGAAGTTCGGGAGTTCGATCGCCAATCAAATCTGCTACTACAGGATGTTCTTCAACTGCCGTAACCGTTTTGGCACTACTCTGGGTCTTGTTGTCGTGGCGTTTTTCCTTAAATTTCCGCAGTTGACGAGCTATCTTGTCTGCGACCAAATCGATGCTAGCATACAGGCTTTCCGTGCTTTCCTCAGCCCGAATCACGCTGCCGTTAGCATAGATAGTCACCTCAGCAGTCTGCTTAGGATTGATCCTGGGGTTACGAGCCACCGATAGATGAATATCCACTTCCGTCGTCAAAGTTTGAAAATGGCTAACTGCCTTTTCAACTTTTTGATTGACGTACTCGCGAATGGCATCGGTGATTTCTATATTTTTACCCTGGATAACAAGCTTCATAGAGCTCCCTCCCTTCTGTAACGTGGGTATAGTTTATACAATAGCACTATGTATTCTAGAAAACACTTATCTTCCAAATCTTTTTTCATATGTTGACAATTCTTGATTTTAACTGCGTAAATATTCCGTAAAAACACTGTTGATTTTTTTCATGATTTCCCCTCTCATTCATCAACCTGCGATCCCCGAACCGTGCTTGCTCCTCGATTGGGGACAAGTACCCTACTCCCAAGCTTGGGAAATCCAGCAAAAACTCGTGCAAGAACGCCGGGACAATCCCGATTTGCCGGATGTGCTGATTTTGCTGGAACATCCGCCGGTTTACACTTTGGGGCTGGGATCGAAGTTGGAATTTCTGAAGTTTGACCCGAGCCAAACTCATGCGGAGTTGCACCGAGTTGAGCGGGGCGGGGAGGTGACTTACCATTGTCCTGGCCAGTTGGTGGGCTATCCTATTTTAAATTTGCGCCGCCACCAGCAGGATTTGCACTGGTATTTGCGGCAGTTGGAGGAAGTGCTTTTGGGAGTGCTGGAAGTTTGCGGGCTGAAGGGTTCGCGGGTTCCGGGAATGACTGGGGTTTGGGTGGATGGGTGCAAGGTGGGTGCGATCGGCATTAAAGTCAGTCGCTGGATTACGATGCACGGTTTTGCTTTGAATGTTTGCCCGGATATGGCAGGTTTTGGGCAAATTGTACCTTGCGGGATTCCCGATCGACCGATTGGTAGTTTAGAGCAGTTTATTCCGGGGATTGAGGTCGATCGAGTTAGGGCGATCGTTGTTGCTGAGTTTGCTCGCGTTTTTGGGGTGGAAATTGTGCGATCGGATCGGGAAATTGTGCGATCGGATCAAACGGCGGTTGAAACCGCGTCTACAAACGATGACGTACGGTTGAAACCGCGTCTACAAACCAAGACGTACGGTTGAAACCGCGTCTACAAACGATGACGTACGGTTGAAACCGCGTCTACAAAAACGAAGTCTGCCTCCGCAGACTGAAGAAAATAACGTAAATTTAACCACCCGTTTTTCAACCCGCGGAGGCGGGTTTTGCCTGTGTAGACGCGGTTTCAACCGCCGTCGGATCTATTCGCCGTCGGATCTATTCGCCGTCGGCTCTTAAAACGGAATCGGCTCTTAAAACGGAATCGGATCGTAATCTGGATTGTCAGCTTCGCTTGAGGAACCAGGCTTGCGATCGGAGTCCGAAGACTGATGCGAGTTCCAATCCGAACTAGACGGGCGGTTAGCAGGGGCTGGAGCGCTGTTAGAACTGCGGCCTCGGGAACTCATGGGAACCACATTGCTCGGCACATTAGCCGGGGCGGTGTCGCGAATTTGAGCGGGTTCGGGGGCGGTTCTAGCTGCGGGTGCAGCGCTCATAGCATCGGCGCCGAGAGTGTAAATTCTTTGGGCTGTCAGTTCAGCGCGCTTTTCTTTGATACCATCTCTGTCGATCGTATTCATACCCAGCCGCCCTTCAATAATCACGCGATCGCCCTCGCGATATTTGTCGTGAATTTCTTGAGCTAAATTGCCCCATCCTATCACCTTCAAATGTTCTGGCGGATCTTCAGGTCTCGACCCTGGAAACTGCACCAGCATCTCAGCGATTTGAAGTTGATTGTCTGGAGTATAACGGAGTTGCGGTTGTTGAATTATTTCCGCCATTAAAATGCAGCTATTCATAACTTAAATGGGAATTGGGAATTGGGAATTGGGCATTGGGCATTGGGCAAAGAGGGAATTGGGCAAAGAGGGAATTAGTCATTGGGAAAGCGAGGGTTTGTAGTGAGGACTTTAGTCCTCTCTTTATATATGAATTAATAAGGACTAAAGTCCTTACTAAGAACTGAATTATCGTTGCATAACCGGACATAATATAATACCCGATTACCCATTACCGATTCCCAATTCCCAATTCCCAATTCCCAATTCCCAATTACCCATTACCCATTACCAAATTTATCTTGTCGAACCGCCTCTTCGCTTTGGGTCACAAAATCGTGAACGAGGGCGCGGTACTCTTTCAAAGTTTCAGATACCCAATCTCTGTCCTCGCTGTTGGCGAAGATATGAACGGTGGGTTCGCTAGCATCGGGCAAAACTAATACCCAATTGTCGTCGCTGTAGTTAAAAATCTTCACTCCATCTATTAATTCTAAACGATCGGGCGAATGAGTTTCTACCAAATGCCGCATGAGCGAACCTTTTACCGTCCAAGGACAGCGGACGCTGTAACTGCGGTGGGTGACGCGGGGAAGTTCCGCTTTGATCTGTCCGAGCGATCGCTCCTGAATCGTCATCATTTCTATCACTTTAGCAATGCAGAACATTCCGTCAAACCCCGGATGCAATTGCGGGAAAATAAAACCCATATTGCCGCTACCGCCCAAAACCACATTCGGGTTCCTGTTAGAGGCTTCCATCAATGCACTTGGGTTTGCCTTAGTGCGGATTACCTTGCTTTGATAGCGGCGGGCGATCGCCTCCACCGCAGAAGACGCATTCACCGGTACTACTACTGTACCTCTGGGATGGGAAGTCAGCATCAAATTTACCATCAGCGCCGTCAGCATTTCCCCACGAATCGCTATTCCCGACTCGTCTACCAAAATGAGCTGTTCGCCGTTCGCAGACACCTGCACGCCAAAATTAGCGCTGAGTGCTTTTACCACCCGGCCGAGTTGGTCGAGCAAATATTCCCGTTCTCCGTTGCTCAGAGAAGTCTGCTTGAGACTGGCATTGAGTACCACCGCATCACAGCCGAATTTGGCGAGCATTTGTGGCAGAATTGCTCCGGAAACCGCGTAAACGTAATCGATCACCACCTTAGAATTGCTGTAGCGAATTGCCTCAACATTCATCTGCCGCTCAAACATCCGGTTGTAAACGTCGAGTGCTTGGTTAAAGTACGACATATCTCCAATTTCGGGAATCAGAGCCCTGCGTAAATCTTCCTTAAAATAAGCGCCCTCGATTTTTTTCTCCGCAGCTTTAGTGATATTGATACCTTTGATATCGAAGAATTCAATTAAAATGTGGTCGGAGCGATCGGGCGAAATCCGAACGTGAATGCCGCCAGCAATTGAGATCGTAGACGAAACCGTGCGCGCGATCGGAATTGCCGTCGATTCCAAATTGACTACATTAATTCCCACCGACATCAAACCCGCAATCAAAGATCTCGAAACCATCCGCGAAATACTGCGCTGATCCCGAGAAACCGATACCGAAGCCCCTGGTTTCAAAGTTGAGCCGTAAGCCGCGCCCAATTTAACGGCAAATTCCGGGGTAATATCCACATTGGCCAGTCCTTGAACGCCCCGCTGGCCGAACAAATTCCGTTTAGCTTGTTCTCCCCAAATTAAATTTTGATTCAACAGAGCGCCGGATTCAATATTTTTGCTCGGCCAAACTCGCACGGAAGGGCCGACTTGCGCCTCTTCTCCGACAATGGACATTGAACCGACGACAGCACCTTCGAGGACGTGGGCGCGCCTGTCTACGCGGGTACTGCGGCAAATCACGCAGGCCCTGAGATGAGCATCTTCGCCGATAATTGCTCCATTCCAGACGATCGGACGTTTAATGTTAGCATCAGCCCCGACTGTCACATTATCTCCGATTACTGAACCCGCGTTAATTTTAACTCGGGCTCCAATTCGGCAATTGTTGCCGATCATGGCAGGTACTTCGACGATCGCGCTATCGTCAATAAAAGTATTTTGACCTACCCAAAGTCCCGATCGAACTTCATCGTAGTAGCTCAAATCCAGTTTGACCTTTCCCCGCAATGCGTCATACTGAGCTTCCCGGTAAACATCCAACTGGCCCACATCGCACCAGTAACCCTCCGCGATGTAACCGTACATCGGCTCGTTTTTTTCCAACAGCAGCGGAAACAAGTCTTTCGAGAAGTCGCACTCTTGATTTGCCGGCAGGTAGTCCAATACTTCTGGTTCTAAAATGTAAGTGCCGGTATTGACGGTATCGGAGAAAATTTCGCTGCTAGAAGGCTTTTCCAGAAAGCGACTGATCCGGTGATTTTCTTCCGTAATTACTACCCCGAATTCCATTGGGTTGGGAACGCGAGTTAAAATTAACGTAGCTTTGGATTTATTGCTGCGGTGAAATTTGATAGCTTCTGTCAAGTCGAAGTCTGTGATGCTATCGCCGCTGATGACCAGAAAAGTTCGATCGAGCAATTCCGCAATATTTTTGACACAACCAGCCGTACCCAGCGGTTGGTCTTCCTCCACAGCGTAGGTCATTTGAACGCCAAACTCGCTGCCGTCAGTAAAATATTCGCGCATGACATCGGGAAGGTAGTGCAGCGTCGCAATAATTTCCGTAATATTATGCCTTTTTAGCAAATTGATAATGTGTTCTGCGATCGGGCGATTCAGAATCGGCACCATCGGTTTAGGTAAATCGCACGTCAGAGGTCTGAGCCTCGTTCCCGACCCCCCAGCCATCAGCACAGCACGCATAAACAATCCTCCTTACTTAGAAACCTCTCTACCGTTATTGTCCGCTAGAAAAAGCTTGCCTGCTGTAACCTGTGGGGTACTAACTATCAGTGTTAATTATCTTTGAGTTATCCCACGTCTCAGAAATCCAGGAAGGAGAAGCCGTCGCCCAACAGCCACCGATTTCAACTTTTGGGTGGAAGCTGAGAAAGGGCGCGATAGAACTCCAATTTGTAGGGAATGTTGCGTAAATCCTCAGAATCATCGACTTTTGCCAGAAGTCGTTTCTTGCATCTTGCACCCTGAAAGGTATCTGCTTGGCTTTTATAGCAACCGCAGCCGACGACTGGACTGTTCTTAATTGCTGAAACCCTTGCTGAATATTGCTTCTTGTTTTTTCCTTCCTCCCTCTTCCTTCCTCCCTCTTCCTTCCTCCCTCTTCCTTCTTCCTTCTTCCTTCTTCCTTCTTCCTTCTGCTATATTTTTCAGTAGCCGACGACTGGACTGTTCTTAATTGCTGAAACCCTTGCTGAATATTGCTTCTTGTTTTTTCCTTCCTCCCTCTTCCTTCCTCCCTCTTCCTTCTTCCTTCTTCCTTCTTCCTTCTTCCTTCTTCCTTCTTCCTTCTGCTATATTTTTCAGTCTGTGGCGATCGGGGATTTTCAAGTCTCTAGCTGAAGGTAGAATTACAAGGGCGTATCTCTGCACCAGAGCAGTTGAAAAATGATAGATTAAGAATAGCGATACAGGCTCGCTGACGAAAAATCCAATCACTCGCTTAGGGGGTTATTTAATGGAACCGTTAATTGGATTAGTGTTGCTAGTCGCTTACGGCGGCGGTATTTGGAAATTTTGGAATGGTTTCGATCGCACTAATTTCGACAGAAGTTTTGCAAATAAGCTGAAACTGTCGCTGCTGTGGCCCGCGTTAATTTTTAATAAGCCTTACCGTCAAAACTTTACAAAAGCACTCAAAGGCTCTAGAAGTTGACACTCTCCGCTCTAAAGAGACGGGGATTCTTTCATCACAGGGAGCCTAGTAGCTTTACCCTCTGAAAGCATCTTGACGGTATGCCCTACCGCTGCAAGCCCACGCTGGACTACTACCTGCGCTGCTGCTACATCTCTATCTGCTTCATATCCACACTCAGGACATTGATGAATTCTTAAGCTCAAAGGCTTCTTTCCTGTATGAGTCTGGCACTGAGGGCAGGTTTGAGATGTACCATTTTTATCTACCTTTAATAAAAATACATCTTTCTTGAAACAAACATATTCCAGAATAGATAGAAATTGTCCAAATCCCGCATCTAGAGTGTGCTTGCAGAGCATCCCTTTTGCCATTGCTTTGACATTCAAATCTTCAGCAAATATCATTCCTGCTTGATTACAGAGATGATGGGCGGTTTTGAAATGGAAATCCTTCCTACTGTCACTGATATGTTGATGGTATCTTGCTACTTTTTTTTGAGCTTTTTGCCAGTTTTTTGACCCGATTCTTTTGCGACTGACTACTTTTTGCAGCGATTTCAGCTTGCGTTGAGCATCCACAAAGAATTTAGGTCTGGCAACTAGTTCATTATCGGAGGTAGCGAGAAATTTCTCTAAACCTAGATCGATTCCTAGGGCATAGCCATGAGGCATGGTAGTAGGGATACTTACATCTAGAGCTAAAGCTAACATGGCAAAGTATCCAGAGGCTCTTTTAACTATTCTGATTTGCTTGACTACAAAACCATCAGGGATAGGTCTAGAATCTCTGAACTTAACTAAGCCAATACTGGGTAGGTTAATCCTATTCCCGATTACTACGGTTTGATTAGGAGTAGGGAACAGGAAACTTCTGATTCTGCCTTTCTTCTTAAACCTCGGAAAGCCAAAACCTGATTCCCACATAGAAGTAAAGGCTTTCTCTAATTGCTTGAGAACTTGCTGCAATACTTGGGAGTGGACAGTTTTTAGCTCTGAATTACTTTGTCTAGCGGTGGTCAAAGATTTGCACTGCACGGCAAAGTTTGGTCTAGGGCTATCAACGGGAATAATGTATTCGGATTTTAGGCTACAGGCGTTGATTGCACATGACCTTGAGTTGTACCAGTCTTTCCGCTCTCTAAGAGCATAATTCCACACCTTGCGACAGACTTCTAACCAGTGGTCAAAGGTCTGAGATTGGGATGAAGTGGGTTCTAGTTTGTACTCGTAGGTCATGTTTAGCATATCTCTATAATAGCTTATCTAGGGCTAAGATGGTAGATAGAAATGGAATAGTGCAATAATTAAAAAATTAAAGCCGTCCTAGAAGGACGGGGCTTTAGACCCAATTTCTTGGTAATTAAAGAATGTCTAAAAAGTCGGAACGCCCAGCAGCAGGTCAAGAGCAGACTTGGTTTGCCAAAGACAAATCAGATAGCTGGCAAGCTTTACTATCGCAGGTTGCATCTCGGTTCGATCGCGAATATCGAGGAGAAGCATTCGCCTTACCCGAAGAAGTCGAAGCAATGCCGATTTTCCTGGAATCAGTCGCCGGAACCCTGCAAGAAAAAACAGTATCTCCCTTCTGGAAAATTGCCAAACCCCAAAAAAATCAGCGCTGTTTAGATATTGGCTGCGGAGTCAGCTTTCTGATCTATCCTTGGCGGGATTGGGAAGCCCTTTTTTACGGTCAAGAAATCAGCAGCGCCGCCCGAGATGCCTTAAACGCTCGCGGCCCTCAACTTAATTCCAAGCTATTTAAAGGCGTAGAATTGGCTCCCGCCCATCGCTTAAATTACGAAGAGGATCAATTTGACTTGTGCATCGCCACAGGCTTTAGTTGCTATTTTCCCATAGATTATTGGGCTATTGTCATGGCAGAAGTGAAGCGAGTATTAAAACCAGGCGGTCATTTTGTGTTTGATGTCCTCAATCCCAATGCACCTCTAGCAGAAGATTGGGCAATTCTGGAAACTTATCGAGCAGGCGAAGTATTCTTAGAGACAATAGAAGACTGGGAAAAAATGATTAAAGTGGCAGGCGCTAAAGTAGTAAAAAAACAAAACGGCGACTTATTCCAAATGTATAAAGTCCAATACAATTGAGAGGGCATGGGGCATGGGGCATGGGGCATGGGGAATTGGGTGAAGCGGAGGGATTGGCCTTCCCAGGGCATGGGGCATGGGGCATGGGGAATTGGTAATTGGGTGGGATTTTTTTAGGTCAGATCCAGTTAAAAATGTAGAGTGCGCCAGCAAATATAAATTGGTTTGCTAGGCAACAAATATTGCAACTGACGCACCCTACTGACTGATCGCCAATTACCAAATACCAATTCCCACCCAATTAACAATTAATTGGCCGTAGCAGGAGAAGGCGCAGGAGAAGGCGCAACTTCGGCGGCGGGAGAAGGCGTAGATTCCGGAGAAGGCGCAGCTTCTGGCGAGGGAGACACTTCAGCGGCGGGAGAAGGCGCAGCTTCTGGGGAGGGGGACACTTCAGCGGCGGGAGAAGGTGCAGCTTCTGGCTGCGGGGACTGTTCGGGGGCTGGTTTCGGTTGGGGAGAAGGAGATTGTTCGGGGGCTGGTTTCGGTTGAGGTGAGGGCGACGGTTTGGTTGCGGGTTTTGGTGAGGGCTGTGGCGACTGTTGGGCCCCTGGTTGCGGTTTGTTAGAGGGCGCCGGAGGCTTCTCAAACTGCGGTTTCACTTCCGCAGGGGCTGGGGACTGTTCGCCTGTCGGCTTGGGTGCTGTCGGGGCTGGCGCTAGCGGCTGCGGGCCTGTGGGCCTGGTTGGGGTTGTGGATGGGGTGACAGGAATGCCACTGCAAACTTTTTCGTCGTATTTAAACGCGACAGCCAACTGGTAAAGCTTGTGGGTGCTGGCTGCTTGAAATGTCAGATTAGGGTTAATAATCGCTGTTTTAGCCACAGTATCGAGAATACCGTAACCTGTGGGGACGATCGGCTTAGGCTCGGCCTTGAGCAAACCTTGAGGGCTGACAACTGCTCCGAAAACTGCCGTTCCTTCGAGTTTTTGCGAGCAAGCTTCTTTGGGATAAGCGACAGTCACAGGAGTCGGCCCCGTCATTTCCAAGTCGGGGTAAGCTCTTTTGAAGTCATTAAACAAAGCAACATAGGTATTAGCAGCAGCCAGCAATGTCTCTCTGTCCTTGGGTAAGTTTGAACCGGGAACTCCCTGCTGTTCTAGCTGTTGCTGTCCCTGGTCAAATTGTTGCCTCCTGATTCTTTCTTCGGGAGTTTCTGCGATGAGATTCCGTTTATTGGGATCTTTTTGAGTCAATTTCGGTACTCCATCGGGCCCAGAATTCCTGCCACCAATGGGGAATTCCGGGGTAAAGACTGGAGCTCCGTCTGGGAATAGCGGGAGTCCGCCTCTACTGGCTATAACCCTTTTGAGAGTCTCTGCCTCATCTTCGGAGGTGCCGCCAGGAAGCTGGGGCAATCCTGTTACTCCTGGTGGCGGTGGGGGGATATTACGATCGAAATTACCGGGTAATGGCGGGAAAATCAAACCGCTGGGAGGCCCTTGGGGGACGAAAGTTGGTGTTTTGAGAGAGGGGGGTTTGACCGTTGGAACTGAAGTTTGTGACTGCGGGGCGGCTGGGGCAGTTAATGGCGGGAGAGGGGGATCGAGAGGCGCAAAGAATCCAGGAGGTGGCATTCCCGGTGGCAGGGCGGGCAAGTTAACCGGTGGAGGGGGCAAAGGGGGAGCTAACTTTGGGGAGGTGGGAACGGGAACTGGTGCGATCGAAAACGGCTTATTAGACGATCGCGGTGGTATGGTTTGTGGCAGGCGGCCGGCTTCTGCGGGAGTTAGTTGTACGAATCCGACGGAACCGGGGATGTTTTTTGAGGAATTGCCACCACCATAGATGATGTTTGAGATTGTCGGGGCGCTTACTCCGAGCACTCCGTGAAGGCCGACAGAAGCTAGGGCTGCCCACCAAAAAGGCTGGCGCAGCGGTTCGGAAAGGGCGTTGGCTAGGGAGGATGAGTCAGTCATGACGATCGAGAATTGGTTATTGGTTATTGGTTATTTGTTACCGATATTTTTTTATGGGGAGCGGGTCAAAACTAAAAAATTTGCAATTTAAAGGTACAAGCATAGCACGATCGCCCTGGAAATTGCCCGATCGCTAGTGCCTTCTCACAAAAAAGACCGCTGCAATACCGTCATTTCCCGGCTGGCAAACTGCATTAATCGATTAAACACGATCGGCCGCTGCGATCGACCCCTGTTTCCAATTCGGTTACAGAAAGGAATTTGGACGGATGACTAAAAAGCTGACTGCATAAGTCTTTTTTCCTCTTCCCTCTTCCCTCTTCCTTCTTCCTTCTTTTTACCACCGATAGCGGTAAGTTTTAAAAGGAGCTCCCTCAACGCTCAGCAAGTCGATCGGATAAATTGGAGCGCCGCTTGCCATATATTGAAACATTTCCCGAACTTCCTCTCCGCGCAGCGACAACTGGTCTAACTCTTTAAGAGAATACCAACCAGCACACAAAGTAAACTCGTCCGGCTTGCTCTTGGGTGGCGTCTTATCTTCAGGACGAGCCACAAAAATCACCCTCAGGCGCACGTTGCCCCTAGGCATCACCGTATGCTCTACCCTGAGAATTCCCTCCACGATCACAGGAATGCCCGCTTCCTGGACAGTATTGCGCTGAGCAGCTTCAAGCAAAGTCTCGCCTTTTTCTACTCGCCCTGCTGGCAGATACCACTGCTGCTCGTACTTGCGCTCTTGTACCAGTAGAAAACGGTCTTCTAAGTGAACGACAACTAGGGTAAAATACAATGTTGGAATCGGCTCGCGAGCCATAGAAGTAGATATTCCCCAAGCAAAAAGTTTAACGAGCAAGAGATGTTAGCCATCCAAAGGATGCTTCGGCAAGCGTCTTTGAAGTTGAAAAATAGATCCTAGCACCCCGGCCGAAAAATCTAAAGTCTAAAATCTAAAATTGATAATGCCATTACCTACCGTGATTTTGCCAGGATATTTTGCTGCTGCTTCAGACTATCGGGAATTAGAAAAATCTTTGGTCGATCGCGGTTTCCCAACTGTAACAGTACCACTGGGCAAGGCAGATTGGTTGCCGACTTTTGGCGGGCGATCGATGGTGCCAATTTTGCGGAAGCTCGATCGCACGGTCAAACAAATGTTACAGCAATACGGCGTCTCTCAAGTAAATCTCATCGGTCATTCCGCAGGCGGCTGGATTTCTCGGATTTATTTAGGCGAAAAGCCTTATACAATTCACGGCGACGTGCGGTCGAATGCGGGTTTGTGGGAAGCTCACCCTTGGGTCAACACTTTAATTAGTTTAGGCACGCCACACGTCTCTCAAGAGCGCTGGACGCGCAAAAATCTAGATTTTGTCAAAATTCATTATCCCGGTGCTTTCCACCCGCAGGTGCGTTACGTCTGCGTTGCTGGGAAATCTGTTTTTGGTAAGCCTAGTTTTGGAACTTGGCTGGCCTATAAAAGTTACGAGTTGACTGTGGGGAAGGGCGAAACTTGGGGCGATGGAATTACGCCGATTGAAGCTGCTCTTTTGGATGGGGCCGAAAATTTGGTGCTGGAGGGTGTTTGGCATTCGCCTCGCTCTCCGGGGAGGTGGTATGGTTCGCTGGAGGTTTTGCCGAATTGGGTTGGGTATTTGTGTTAGAAACGAACCGCGAAGACGCGAAGGACACGAAGAAAGAAAGAAGAAGAAAATAGAAGGGTTCACCAACAATAATTGCCAATAATCGACAATCTCATAAACCCGCCCCCGACTTGAGAGTTATTCGATATTTCTATTAGACATTTGGCAAAAAGAGCTTCAAGAACAGGCAGGATGCCTGTTCCACAAAAATTATGGGAGATATCTATTGAGTTTTTTCCCGCAAGCCATCAACCAAAAACTCATCATCGATCGATCGCCCGCAGCGGCAAACTCATCCCGGTAAATTAGATAACTCTCTATTTCCGACTCGGAAATCAGCCCTTGTTTGACCATTTGTAAAATCGGCCCGGAGTCCAGCAAAGGTTCAAAGGCTTGAATGCCGATGATATCGCTGTGGCTGACAACGGCTTCTAAATCGACGTTACCAAACTTAGCTTCTTTCAGAATGCGGCACAGGTTTCGCCCTACGCATAAATTACCGCCCCGAGAGGCCATCACCTGTTTGAATTTCTCCCGGACAATCTCGACTGACCAAGGTGGATTTGTCAGCCAAAATAGATCCGCATCGCTATCGATAATCACCAGTTTACCACTCGGTTTTAAGATGCGGAAGATTTCTCTGGCTGCTGCGACGGGATCTGGGAGGTGAACAAATAGCAAACGGGCGATCGCAAAATCAAATGTATTATCCTCTAAACCAGTATCTGCGATCGATGCTTGAATGCGATTCACGCGATCGCCTCCTTTGTCCTGCAAATATCCTAGAGCTTTCTCGTGCAATACCGGGTCGATTTCTACGGCTGTTAACAAACTGTTTGGCAGTAATTTTAAAAGTTGTTCGGTAAAAAATCCCGGCCCGCTACCCGCTTCTAAAACATTCATCCCGTCGGCTAAACCGAACCACTTTAAGGTGCGTGCTTCTTTTTCCCAACTGAGCACAACTTGAGCTTTTAATCGCTGGATTTCTGCGTCAAGTTCCAGATTGTACGTACTGGCTTGATACGAACCTTCTGCTGGCATAAAGTCTTCTTTCTTCCTGGAGTGATGCCCCGATTATAGTAGACCTCTTGCAAAATAGCTAGGAACGGGCAAGATGCCCGTTCCACAATTTTTTTTTCTGTGGAATGGGCATCTTGCCCGTTCCAAAATTTGATTAAAACGATTTTTGCAAGAGATCTAGTGTAGGGCAGGCACGCGGGAAATCGGATTATTGGAACCGATGTTCGGAGGCTCTACCTCTCTTATGGAGGGGCATCGGGTGCGATCGCCAAATTAAATCTAAATATCTAAGAGCTAATTTGACTGAGAACGATTATCATTGTATTATGAGTCAACCTACAATCACCGCCGTAGCGGGCCCGCCCGGAAGTGGCAAAACAACCTGGATTCGACAGCAGATAGCCGTCGAGACAGCACCCGTACTGTATTGGTGTCCCGGAACCGGCAATGTGCCGATCGACCAAACCTGCATCGCCGCCGAATTCCCCCAAATCACCATCCTGACAGACGGCCAAGAATCCGAGTTCGCGAAACACCTAAACAACGGCGTTTCAGCTTACATTGAACTGGGATTTTACCTACAATTAACATCAATAGAAAACCTGCTTCAAAGCTTCCCCAGTCGCCGATTCGCTGTCGTACCACCAGACATCAAAAACACCGAATGGCATCAATGGGCGGATGTAATTGTAGAGGGCATAGCCGTTAGCGGCGAACCGGAAAAACTATCAATTTGGCGCAGCCCCGCCAGCGGACAAGTCCTCGATCCAGCCAGCCTCGATCTCTTTTGGTATGAAGAAATGACTCAAGGAGCCTATGGCAAAATCCACCGAGCCAAAGGCATTTTTGACATAGCCGACGGGCGATGTTTTTACTTCGATTTCGCTGCCAAATTCCAAGAAACCGCCCACGAAGAATTGCCACTTCCCCGCTGGCTCGAAGGCCGCCCCCAAAGATTTAGCGGCATAGAAATAGTTGGCGAAAATCTCGATGAAACAGCATTAGGACAAACCCTAGAAGATTGCTGTCTCTCCGAAACAATCATGTTGAATTACCAACAACAAGTAAAACAATCACTTTTATCAGCAGAAGAAGCAGAATGAAAATAGCAGTTATGTCCTGCATTCACGGCAACTATGAAGCCTTAAATGCAGTTTTATCAGACATTGACGAACAACAAGCCGATAAAATCTTTTGTCTCGGAGATTTAGTCGGCTACGGGCCCAATCCCCACGCCGTAGTAGAAATGATTCGATCGCTCGACATTCCCACTTGCGTCGGCTGTTGGGATGAAGATATTGTCGAAGGTTTGAACTCCTGCGAATGTAGCTATCCCTCAGTTTTAGCCGAAAAAAGAGGCAAATTAGCTCACGAATGGACTAACAATCAAATCTTCCCAGAAACGCGAGAATATTTAGCCACTTTGCCACACAGTCTGCGAGAAGACAATATGTGTTTTGTTCACGGTAGCCCTCACAGCAATCATGAATATTTACTGCCGACAATGGATGCTTTTTCTGCCTTAGAGCGGGTATTTTCTGCGGGTGCTGATGTGCTGTTTTGCGGTCACACTCATGTACCATATGTCCGTACTTTAGATGCTGGAAATATGCAGGTTAGAGTCAGCGGGCCAAGCATTGAAGGAGACAAAGATTTGAGTTTTACTGCTCCTTTAAAGCGGATTGTGAATGTTGGTTCTGTAGGAGAACCGCGCCACGGTAGACCGAATGCTACCTATGTGATTTATGATGTTGACGCGCAACAGGTGATATTGCGAGAAGTGGAATATGACTATCAAACTACTTGCGCTGCAATTATTGAAAAAGGTTTGCCGCCGATTTTTGCTTGGCGTTTGGCTAGAGGTTTGGAATATGCCGAAAGAGCTGACGATCCGACTCATGTTTGTGAGAGATAGATAAACAGTTGACAGTTGACAGTTGACAATTGACAATTCAATCATTCCAATGCAACCAGAAACGATATGAATCGGCGGTTGAAACCGCTACTACAAAAACGAAGTCCGCCGACGCGGACTAAGAGTAAAGGAGAGATTCAGAACTTTTTCCTTTATCTTACTTCGCGTCCTTTGCGCCTTCGCGGTTCGTTCAAAACAATCTCCGAAAAAAACCTTTAGTATCAACAACAATAAACAATGAAAAACTGGGCAATATTAACAGGAATCGAAGGGAATTTGATAGCTTACGAAGCTGTACTAGCTGACATAAAACGCCTGAGAATTCGCGTTGACGAATTGTATATTTTAGGCGATTTAGTCGGCCCGAATCCCGATTGCGAAAAATTAGTGCAGCGAGTTCGATCGCCCAAACGAGGAGAAATCGCACCTCAAATCTGTATCGGGTGGTGGGAAGAACAGTGTTTTAACTTATATGGAATAGGTTCTAGCCCTGATGCGACAGAATTGCAACAAAAATACGGTGCTGAGACGATTAAGTTGCTCTGGGATTCTGTCAGCCGAAAAACTGTAGAGTGGTTGCGCTCTTTGAATTTTGGTTTTCATGAATTGGATTGTTTGTTGATTCATGGGAGTACCGTTAGCGCATCTGATGAGCTTACCCCGGAGACTCCGCCGCCTGTGATGCTCGATCGCGTAATCCGTGCTGATGCTAATAATTTGTTTTGCGGGCGATCGGGCTTGGCATTTGAGTATCAATTACAGCCAACTATTCTCAATAACTGGGTAATGACACTTGATTCTCAAGAGCCTCCTGCAACGGTGTCTGCAACTGCGCGAAGGGCGATCGGAGTTGGGAATGTCGGGCGGATCGCCGATCGAGCAACTTATACCCTGTACGACCCAGATACCGATACAGTCAAGTTCCGAAACGTCTCTTACAGCACCCGCAAAGGGTTTCAACCTTCTTGACTCCGGAATTGGAATTTCCAGCTAGTTGATATAGATTATCAATTAACTTAGACTGTAATAGTATCCAAAGTAGCGATCGCGCTAAACCTAAATCCTATGACTCTTTCAACCTACACTCCAGCCTTGTACTCTAATCTCAGACAGCAGACTTTCACCTGCCGTCAGTTAGTACCCATGCCCTTTAACGGCTTACTGCGAATTGAACGGGGAGCCGTCCGAACCATGACCTGGAGCGAACAGGGAACACCAATAACCCTCGGATATTGGGGAGTTGGAGACGTACTCGGTCACTCGCTGTCAGGCATTGAACCTTATCAAATTGAGTGCAAAACTCATGTAGAAGTGAGTTACATTCCTCAAAATTTGTGCTATCAATCCTTAGATGAAATTTTCAGACACTTTCAGCAAACTCAAGAATTTTTCTGCATTGTGCGTAGCGAATATCTGCGGGATAGATTGGTGCAACTATTAGCTTGGTTGGCAAAAAAATTTGGTCGGGAAGTAGCACAAGGAATCTTAATCGATCTGAGATTGACTCACCAGGAGATTTCTGAGGCGATGGGAGTTACGCGGATTACCGTCACGCGCCTGATGTGTCGGCTGGAGCAGGAGGGAATTATCGATCGCACTCGCCCTCAATACATTGTTTTAAATTCCCGTTTGTAACATGGGATTAATCTGGAAAAGAGATGACAGTCAAGTGTTCAAGAGTCATCAGCTAGCTGAGCAATAATTCTAGGGCTTGCGCTTACAGCACATTTTAGATATCATGAGAATGATTATCATACTTAGTCTAGTGCGATCGCCCGTATCGCCTGGATTTCAGCTATCAAGTGCGATCCTCTTCGAGGACTGCGCTAACGACAATTGCCTTGGGAAGCGCAGTGCCTTTCCCAATTAACAGCAGGGCTTCTACAATTAATAGATGAGGGACAATGACTAATCTCACTGTACAAACCCCAGATTTAATTTCCGATTTTCCCAAAAGAGGAATGCCCGTAACTATAATTACCGGATTTCTCGGCAGTGGAAAAACCACTTTACTCAATCAAATACTCAAAAACCGCCAAGATTTAAAAGTAGCAGTTTTAGTTAACGAATTTGGCGATATCAACATCGATTCGCAGCTTTTAATTTCTACCGAAGATGACATGGTAGAATTGAGCAACGGCTGTATTTGTTGTACCATCAACGAAGGCTTAGTCGATGCCGTCTACCGAGTTTTAGAACGGGAAGAACCCATCGACTGCATGGTGATTGAAACCACCGGAGTTGCCGATCCTCTACCGATCATATTGACATTTTTAGGCACTGAATTGCGGGATTTAACCAGTTTAGATTCTGTACTCACCGTAGTCGATAGCGAAACATTCACTCCCGAACATTTTGACAGCGAAGCAGCTTTAAAACAAGTGGCATTTGCAGATATTGTGCTGATGAACAAAACTGATTTAGCTCCTCAAGCAAAAGTAGAAGAGTTAGAAGCTTACATTCGCACAGTTAAGGAAGGAGCGAGAATTCTCCACTCTCAACACGGTGAAGTTCCTTTACCCTTAATTTTGGGTGTAGGTTTAACACAAGCCGATCTTTTTGATAGTGTTGAAGCAGAGGAAAAACACGAGCATCACGAACACCATCACGAACAGGATCATCATCACGAACATCATCACGAACATCACCATCACAGACATCACTCCAATCACTTAGACAATGACGGATTTGTTTCGCTATCATTTGAGAGCGATCGACCTTTTTATCTCCACAAGTTCCAAGAATTTCTCACCGAAGAAATGCCCTTAGATGTATTTCGAGCAAAAGGCATTCTCTGGTTTGAAGACAGTCCGATGAGACACATTTTTCAACTTAGCGGCGCGCGCTATGAATTAAACGCTTACGAATGGTTGACTCCACCCAAAAATCAACTCGTAGTCATCGGCCGCAACTTAGATACTGCTCAAATTCGAGAACAACTTAACAGTTGCTTAGTTTAAGATTTCATCAATCTAAGTATCACGTCCAGGATTCTAGCCGACACATTTTACATTAGGTATCGACAATATTTAGTGTGGAACAGGCAGGATGCCTGTTCAAGACAATTTTTTGGGGAGATATCTATTTAATTTCGCCGTTAGTGGTTGCAATTTTTGCTGTTCACAAATCGTGTAAATACTAACGGCAAATTTTACATTTATATCGATAAAACTCATCCAAAAAAATCTCAATATTTTAATATTACATTTTGTAAATCTTGTTATAATCAGGTAGCAACCAAAAGTCAATACCGACTGTTAAACATTCTCACAAACTGCAAGCATGACTTTATCTACTCGCCCAGAACTGACTTCTCCAAATGGTGTAGTGTCATCAATTCCTACTCAATCTCAACCCCCTGTCTCAGATGAAGAAATGAGACAAGCAGTGCGTACATTGCTGCTAGGATTGGGAGAAGACCCAGACCGTGAAGGGTTACGAGATACACCGAAACGAGTTGTCAAAGCCTTGCAGTTTCTAACTGGAGGTTATCGTCAATCTCTCGACGAACTGCTCAACGGAGCGGTGTTCACAGAGAATGCTAACGAAATGGTATTAGTGCGGGACATTGATATTTTCAGTTCCTGCGAACATCATATTCTGCCAATTATTGGCAAAGCACACGTTGCTTACATTCCCAACGGCAAAGTAATTGGACTGTCAAAAATCGCTCGAATTTGTGAAATGTACGGCCGCAGATTGCAAGTACAAGAACGCTTGACTGCACAAATTGCTGATGCACTTCAAGGATTGCTAAAACCTCAAGGTGTAGCAGTTGTAATTGAAGCAACTCATATGTGTATGGTAATGCGTGGCGTGCAAAAACCAGGTTCTTGGACTGCGACTTCAGCAATGCGTGGCGTGTTTGCTGAAGATTCCAGAACTCGTCAAGAATTTATGAGTTTAATCGCACACAAATCAAGTTTTCACTAGCTAGAATTGTCTGCGAAAACTTCCGTATTTGCAGGCTGAACAAAGAAAAGAGAGTCATATTAGATTACCATATTTCTCTCTTTTCCTTTCCTCCCTCTGCGCCCTCTGCGCCCTCTGCGGTAAAAAATCTTATCTAAACTGAAATGGAAATCACCAGTGTTACGCGATCGCAAATCGATTTAGCGGTAGTCGGGGCGGGGCCTCACGCTTTAACCCTGGTTACTCATTTGCTGCAAAAATGCCAGAAGAAGCGGGACAAATTTTGGGTTTTTGACCCCAGTGGTGGCTGGCTAACTCAGTGGGAGAGGCAGTTTGCGGCTTTGGAAATTCCACACTTGCGATCGCCTGCGGTGCACCATCCCGATCCCAATGCTTTTGAGTTGCGACGGTTTGCCGAATCTCGCCCTAACGAGTTGTTTGCGCCCTACGATTTGCCAGGAAGTCGGCTGTTTAAGGAATTTTGTGGCGATGTGGTTAAGAGATGGGAATTGGGCGATCGCGTCATCAAGGCAAAAATAACTCGGATTGAACCGTTGAAAGGGAATTTTCGGCTTTGGTTTGAGGATGGAGAAAGTGCGATTGCGCGTCGTGTGGCGATCGCCACAGGCGGCGGTAAACCCCAACTACCGGAGTGGACAAATCAAATTCAAACGCCCTATCCACCAGACAAACTTTGCCATTCCCATCAAGTTAATTTGCAGGGATTAAAGTTGCAGGGAGAAAGGATTTTAATCGTTGGGGGCGGTTTAACTAGCGGACATTTGGCAGTAGGTGCGATCGGGCGCGGTGCCCAAGTAATATTAATGTCAAGACGAAAGTTACAAGAAAAATTATTTGATGCTGAACCGGGTTGGTTAGGGCCAAAATATCTCAAAGGTTTTGAAAATGAACCTGACTGGGAAAAGAAATGGGAGATGATTCAACAAGCTCGCAATGGTGGCTCTATGACTCCTAAAATTATGACACAATTGCGTCGGATTTCGCGGGATTCGTGTCTTGAATTTCACCCAGAATGTCAAATTATTGAGGTTAAATGGGATGACAATCAATGGACTGTTTACTGTCAGGATGGAAATCAGCTATTCGTTGATAGAATCTGGTTAGCAACAGGAACAAAATTAGATGTAACAGCCGAACCATTGCTGACAGAAATTTTAGAAGCTTATCCCACTAAAATAGTTAAAGGATTGCCTGTTTTGGATGAGTATTTGCGTTGGCCAGGATGCGAGTTATTTATTATGGGTGGTTTAGCCGCTTTGCAAGTAGGGCCTGTTGGTCGAAATCTTTCCGGTGCAAGAATGGCAAGTTCTCGCATTGTGCCAGCTTTAATTCAATATAGGGCTAGGGTTTCATTAACTCAAATTGCTGGGTAATTCCTAATAAATATAGATTTGAGCGACGGAAATGCAATAATAATGATTATCATTCTTTACAAACTTTAGTTCCTATGTCCTCCGCAAATAACGTCGAGTCCGCCGTTCCCACAGAGAACGATCGCAGTCCCTCCCTCACAACAATCCGTCCCCGCCGCCTGCGACGCACGCCCGGATTGCGCCGGATGGTACGGGAAAATCATCTGACAGTTGACGATCTCATCTATCCGATGTTTGTGATGGAAGGAGAAGGGCAAAAAGTTGAGATTGCTTCGATGCCTGGTTGTTATCGCTTTTCCCTGGATTTATTGCTAACAGAAATCGCCGAATGTTGGAATTTGGGGATATGTGCGATCGCCCTTTTCCCAGTAATCTCAGAAACCAAAAAAGACGACACCGGAACTGAAAGCTATAATCCAGAAGGATTGGTTCAACAAACAGTCAAAGCCATTAAACAAAACATCCCCGAAATAGTTGTAATTACCGACGTAGCCCTCGATCCTTTCACCACTCACGGACACGACGGTTTAGTTGATGAAAGCGGTAAAATTCTCAACGATCCGACTGTTGAAGTTTTGGTAAAAATGGCAGTTTCTCAAGCCGCCGCTGGTGCAGATATGGTCGCACCTTCCGACATGATGGACGGCAGAATTGGTGCAATTCGCAAAGCCTTAGATGCCGCAGGATACATCGATACAGCAATTTTGGCTTATTCAGCAAAATATGCCTCTGCTTATTATGGCCCGTTTCGGGATGCCCTCGATTCTGCCCCCAAATTTGGAGACAAAAAGACTTATCAAATGGATGCTGCTAATGCTAAAGAAGCGCTGAAAGAAGTTGCTTTGGATATCGCAGAAGGTGCAGATATTGTGATGGTAAAACCTGCTTTGGCTTATCTCGATATTATCTGCCAAGTGCGCCAAGCAACTAATTTACCCGTAGCTGCTTATAATGTCAGCGGCGAATATGCAATGATCAAAGCTGCTGGAAAGTTGGGTTGGATTGATGAAAAACGGATTATTTTGGAGACTTTGACGAGTATCAAACGGGCTGGTGCCGATTTGATTTTGACTTATTTTGCCAAGGAAGTTGCTTTGATGTTGAAATAAGGGAATTGTTTTAAGCGCTTTTAGGAACAGGCTCTCTGGCCTGTTCCACAAGAATTATGGGAGAATTACGATGGAAATATAATCAAATCTCCGATCAAGTTATCTGTACGTAATATCATTGTGGTATGGGAATGATTTAACCACAGAGAGCGCAGAGAGCGCAGAGGAGAGAGATGAATAATTTCGATGAAGTGCAGATTTTGGAACATAATCAACAGAACTGCGCTTTAGTGCAATTCTGGTTGCTGACTTCCACAACCACATTTGGCGGACAGATGCAGGACGGATGCCCGGTAATTACTCTATGGTAAGAAGATGACCGAGACGATTTGGGATTTGGGATACTTCGACCTCACTCAGTACAAATTTTGAATGAGAATTTCAGCAGTTTGAATCCCCTAGTTTCAACGCTTGTCACAAATCTAAAATCTAAAATCTAAAATCTAAAATCCAATGATGATGTTGTGCGGCAACGAATCAACTATGCCCCAGACTTTACCTCGATCGGACAAACGAACTTTTTTAGTCGTGGATGACCATGCGATGGTGTTAGACGGCACGCTTAATATTTTAAGGCAGGAGTATCCACAGGCAGATATTCTGACGGCTCCAACGGCTCAGGAAGCCCTTCAGCAAGTAGCACAGATCGTCCCGGATCTGGTGATTGTGGATTTGGTGATGCCAGAGGCGATCGGCGAAACTGCTCAGGCTAATTCAGGGCTTCAACTCCTGAAAACGCTGATGGAGCATTATCCGAGTTTGAATATTGTGGTGCAAAGCGCCCATGTTCGCACATTGGTTTGGCTGAAACCGTCGATCGACAATCATATGGGCGGATTCACGGTTGTTGATAAAAGCCAGCCTGTGAAAGACTTGCTGGCGATGGTCAATTGGGCGCTGGATGAGCGAATTTATACTCCTAGAGAGATCCGCAATGGGCTGCAACTCAAACCTGCTTGGATGCAGGTATTGCAATTTGCTTTTCAAGATAGCTTACAGGATACTGCGATCGCCAAACGGATGAATGTTTGTGAACGCACTGTGCAATATTACTGGATTAAGATTCGAGATGTGCTAGAAGTGTATCCCGAAAAAGATAAAAATCTGCGGATTCAAACGGAAGTGCGGGCTAGGGAAGCAGGACTTATTGATTGACAGTTGACAGTTGACAGTTGACAGTTGACAGTTGACAGTGGGGGAACTACTGACTACTGACCAATAATTTCAAAGGTGGTACAAGCCCCCGGATTTATCCGTGGAATCAATCCAAAATCTAAAATCTAAAATCTAAAATCGATTGACTGTTTGGAGATTTAAACAATACCGATACAACTGGAAACGATATGAAGCCTGATCGATCGCAAGCAGTGAAAGCAGATATCTCGACTTGGTGGCGAGGATCGCTTCCAGGGTTGATGGTGATTGTCGCTGTGATGATGGCTAGATTGACGGGTGCGCTTCAGTTTGTGGAGTTGGTGGCGTTCGATCGATTTTTGCTGCTGCGTCCTCCTGAGCCAATGGATGAACGGATTATAATCGTCGGCATTACGGAGGAAGATATTAAACGCGCCAAAACTTATCCGATTCCCGATCGCGAAATTGCCGATTTACTCAAACGATTGCAGACTTATGAACCGATCGCGATCGGGCTGGATATTGTCCGCGATATTCCGGTTGAACCGGGCCACGCTGAACTAGCATCGGTGTTTCGTAACAGCAAGAATGCGATCGGAGTGGAGATTGCTTTGCCCGATCGCAATGGCTTTATCGTCGCACCTCCACCCGCACTGCGATCGGAACAAATTGGCTTTGCAGATTTCGTCCTCGATGGGGATGGCTATCAGCGCCGCAGTTTATTGGGCACTTACAACGATCGCCAAGAATACCGTTTTTCCTTCGCAATCCGTCTGGCTGAGCGCTATTTAGCAAACCGAGGAATTAAGGCAGGTAATGGAATTCGCGATCGAGAGGCGATGCGATTTGGCAATATTGAATTGACCAGAATGCGGCCCAATTCTGGCGGATATGTGGGGGCGGATGCAGGCGGTAATCAGATTTTGCTGAATGTTCGCAGCGGTTTGGCACCTTTTCGAGTCATTTCTCTAGCACAAATCAAGGCGGGAAAAGTAGATCCAAACTGGATTCGAGGCAAGATTGTGCTGATTGGGATGATGTCTTTTAGTGCAAAGGATTTGGCAAGTTCAGGTGCGATCGCAGGTATCAATCCCGGACGGATTTACGGAGTGGAAATGCAAGCCCACGAAACCAGCCAGATTATTAGCGCGGTGCTCGATCGCAGACCGTTGATTCAGGTTTGGGGAGATGACTGGGAAACTCTCTGGATTGGGGTCTGGGGACTCTTGGGGATGAGTTTGGGGCGATTTCTGCGATCGCCGTGGAAAATTTTGTTGGGGCTCTTAATCGCCAGTATTAGCTCGATCGCGATTTGTTACGGATTAATTTTGATGGGGTGGTGGATGCCGATCGTACCTGTGTTCCTGATTTTGGTGCTAAATGGGGCTGGTCAATTTGCGATCGAGCAAACTTTTAATGCGATTCATAGCGGGCCTTTACAAACATTGGTAGTGATTTTGAGAACTGCTCAGGAGCAAGATCCACCCCCATCATTTTTAACGGATTTGCAACGCCTGAATCAAGAATTACGGGAAGTTTACGGATCGGTGCAGCGAGATGCGATCGCCGATGAACCGCATTTGCGAATGGGAAGTGCGATCGAATTAGCCCTGCAAGCCCCGTTGCATGAATTGCTCTACAAAGTCTATTCCAACACCCTCGAACAAGAACTGCCCTACCTCCAAACGATCAAATTCAAAATAGTGCAGTTCGATCCTTTGAACACCGAACATCTGCGGTTGGAACACAAACGAGGACTCTGCCGCTTTCTCGAAGAAGCGCTTTGCAATGTCGGCAAACACGCGATTGAAACCACTCGGTTGACAGTAATTTGCACTCAAGAAGGCGATCGGCAAGTAATTCGGGTGGTAGATAATGGCAATGGGAAACTGTCTGAAATAGAAGCGACAATTCAAGATTCAAACACTAACATTCAATCTTCAGGATTAGGAACGCAATTGGCAAACAATTTAGCTAAACAATTAGGTGGAACGTTTCGGCGCTATCAAAATGTACCGAAGGGAACCGTGTGCGAGTTAAGTTGGTCAGCCAAACGGCGGTGGTTCTGGTGATTTTCGAGAAGCGATCGTGGGTGCGGGTCTTCAAAATCTAGGATAGATCGCTTGCTGGAGGATGCAACCCCGTTTGAATCCAAAATCGTCTGGTTGCTCGGATAGAATCATCATCTGGATAGCGTGTATCGTTTAAATCAAGGCGGATGCAGGTTGCTCGACCGATGGGTGTAATCCCTTGAATCACAACTCCGTTGTCTAGCCAAACAAAATGTTCCTCCCACTTCTGCTGACGAGGATTGAAAATAGGGACAATTTCCTGGGTTTCTGGATCGACTCCAGCCACAAAGTTATACCGTCTTTCATTACAACGACGACAGGCAAGTGCAAGATTATCTATTTCGTCAGGCCCACCCAGAGATTTTGGGATAATGTGATCAAATGTGAACCGATTTGCGCTCAGACGTTCTGGCGAATGACAGTATTCACACAAATAGCTGGCTCTTTTGCGTATGGCTTGTTTGGCTACATCACTGATTGGCATTTTGGGCAGCAAGCATAGCGTTGATATAGGTAAAAATTCGATCTAACTCTCCGATCGCGTCTAGTTCTGTAACTTCATCTGGAGTGAGTTGATCCGCCTTCTTTTTTTCTAGCAGGCTTTCCATTCGGAGTTGAAGAGATTCAGTGAATTTGAATAGCGTCCAATCTCCCACCTTTTCAATCTGAATTTCATGAATGAGTGAGGACGGCTTACTGAGAGTCGTAATCATGTTTGCTTCTGCCAGAAGGGAGTGGAAAGACATTGAAAATCTGCGCTTTAACGAGATTATAGCTTGATATGAAGGGGCGATCGCGCTTTAACAATGCTTTGCACCTTCCCGCAAGTCTTGTTTGCGGGCAGTCCTCTATTATGTTTGTGTATTGTCGATTACCGTAGAAAATAGTTACAGAGAGGATTCAGATGATGACTCACGGATTGAAGCGTCGAACCATTTACTCTGCGGGAATTGCGAGTTTAATCCTGAGTGTTTCGTTCTGGATTCCGATCGCAGCCCTGGCAAAATACACTCCTCCTCCAAACCCTTCTAAACCGAAAGAAACGGGTACGAATACGACTCGCGGCGGCAGTTGTGAAGGTGATTCAGCGTCGGTATTAAATGCTTTGGTGCCGTTTAGCCATATGGGACAGACGATTTCCGGGCATCCCACTTTTACCTGGTTTGTACCCGATCGCACTTCTCGTCCGTTGCAATTGAGGCTGTTTAGTCGATCGGGCCAACTACTCTACCGAACCGAGATGGAGAGTCAGCCAGGAATCATGTCGGTTGCTTTGCCGCCAAATCTGCCCCCACTGTCGATCGGGCAATCCTATCAGTGGCAAGTGGTGTTGGTGTGCGATCGGAATGTTCCTTCGCGGAATGTGGTGGCGACGGCAGAAATCCAAGTGGTGCAGCCTGCGGAATCATTGCAGTCTCAACTTGCAGCCGCATCAACTCCCCAACAGCGGATCGACTTGTATGCCAAGGCTGGGCTGTGGTATGACGCGATCGCAGAAGCGCGCAAAGCCTCTGAGACTTCTCAAAACCAAACGGCTGTGCTGGAATTGCTAGATTCTCTGGCTAATTCGGAAGCCGAACCTTTGAAAGACTGGAGCGATCGATTGAGGCAAATAAGAGCGATCGAACAACAACGCCAACTCCCGCAACCCAAACCCTAAAATCCCATGCAGCCTTTCTCGCTAAAATTTAAATCCAGTTGTAAAGTGCGATCGGGCTTTCTGTTTCCCCTCGCCTTTTGCCTTTTGTCTGTTGCTTTTTACATTCCTCCGCATTTCTCACTCCCGGTTGTTGCTCAAACTACGGATGTTAGTCAAGCAGAGGGCGATCGATTGTTGGAGCAAGGGATTCCACCGCCTCCGGCTATCGATCAGGCGATCGAGGCGAGTCAAGCAGAGGGCGATCGGCTGTTTCAGCAGGGGCTTCAACAGTATCAGACTCGCCAATTCCCAGCAGCGCTGAATTCGTGGCAACAGGCACTGGAAATTCATCGCGCTCTCAAAAACCGCCAAGGTGAGGGTGCGATACTGAGCCTTTTGGGATTTGCTTACCGCTCTCTGGGCAACTACGCCAAAGCCATTGAGTATTCACAGCAAAGTTTAGCGCTCGCCCGCGAAATGAAAGACCGCCAAGGGGAAGGTTTGGCACTGGGCTATTTGGGACGTGCTTACCACTTTCTGGGCAACTATGACAAAGCCATTGAGTATGGGCAGCAGAGTTTAGCGCTCGCCCGCGAAATTAAAGACCGCGAATTGGAAGCTGCCGCACTGTTGAATTTGAGCGCTTACCGCATCCCGGTTGTTCCTCAAACTACAGATGCTCGTCAAGTAGAGGCTGATCGGCTTTTGCAGCAGGGGATTCAACAGAATCAGACAGGTCAGTTACCCGCAGCGGTGAATTCCTGGCAACAGGCACTCCAAATTTATCGCGCTCTCAAAAACCGCCAAGGGGAAGGTAGCTCACTCGGCAATTTGGGAGCAGGTTACAGTTCTCTGGGCAACTATGCTAAAGCGATTGATTATGCACAGCAGAGCTTAGCGATCGCCCGCGAAATTAAAGACCGCCGTGGGGAAGGTTTCGCACTGGGCAATTTAGGAGCCGCTTACCTCTATCTGGGCAACTATGCCAAAGCCATTGAGTATACACAGCAGAGTTTAGCCATCGCCCGCGAAATTAAAGACCGCCAAGCGGAGGGTGTAACACTGGGGAATTTGGGAGGTGCTTATATCAAGCTCGGCAACTATGCCAAAGGCATTGAGTATTCACAGCAGAGTTTAACCATCGCCCGCGAAATTAAAGACCGGGAACAAGAGGATAGAGCACTGGACAATTTGTCAACCATTTACAGCTCTTTCGGCAACTATACCAAAGCCATTGAGTATTCAGAGCAGAGTTTAGCCATCGCTCGCGAAATTAAAAATCGCGAACAAGAGGATAGAGCACTGAGGCATTTGGGAATCGCTTATCTCTCTGTGGGCAACTATGCCAAAGCCCTTGAGTATTCAGAGCAGAGTTTAGCCATCGCCCGTGAAATTAAAGACCGCCCGGGAGAAGGGAATGCACTGGGCAATTTGGGAATTGCTTACGTCTATCTGGGCAACTATGCCAAAGGCATTGATTATGCACAGCAGAGTTTAGCCATCGCTCGCGAAATTAAAGACCGCCAGAAAGAGGGTAAGGCACTGGGCAATTTAGCCGCCGCTTATATCGCTCTGAGCGACTATGCCAAAGCCATTGAGTATTTACAGCAGAGTTTAGCGATTGCCCGTGAAATTAAAAACCGCGACGGGGAGGGTAAGGCACTGGGTAATTTGGCAGCGGCTTATATCCCTCTAGGTAACTATGCCAAAGCCATTGAGTATACACAGCAACAGTTAGCGATCGCCCGCGAAATTAAAGATCGTGACGGGGAAGGTACGGCGCTCAACAACCTTGGATTGGCGTTCTTGAAAGTTGGGAACCTAACAGAAGCTGAAAAAATGCTGATTGATGGAATTCAAGTTTGGGAATCGATTCGTCAAACGATCGGTTCCAACGACGCGAATAAAGTCTCCATCTTTGAAGGACAAGCTAGCACCTATCGGATTTTACAACGAGTCCGGGTGGCTCAGAATAACCCGATCGCCGCTTTAGAAATTGCCGAACGGGGACGTGCTCGTGCCTTTGTCGATCTCCTGACACAGCGCTTATCAACTGGTGATGCCAGTTCGGTTATCGCCACTGCTCCCAACCAGGAGCAAATCCGACAAATCGCGAAAGCACAGAACGCCACTTTGGTGCAGTATTCGATCGTCTATGACGGCTTCCAGATTCCGAGCAAAGAAATTTTTGCATCGCGTGAATCCGGGGTGCGGTATTCGATCGTCCTTGAGGACTTCCAGAATCCGGGAAAACGAGAACAGCGAGAATCCGCGCTCTACATCTGGGTGATTCAACCCACGGGCGAAATCACCTTCCGCGAGGTTGACCTCAAACCCCTCTGGCAAAAACACAATGCCTCTCTAGCCAGCTTAATCGTTGGCAATCAAGAATTCCTGGCTGTTCGCAGTCGCAGCAGTCTTAACTCCACCCAACCCCAACCCAACTTACCGACACTTCATCAACTGCTGATCGATCCCATTGCTAGTCTCCTACCCAAAGATCCCAATGCCCACGTCATCTTCATTCCTCAAGGTTCCCTGTTCCAAGTACCTTTTCCCGCCCTCCAAGATGCAAACGGCACTTACTTAATCCAAAAACACACCATTCTCACCGCCCCCTCGATTCAAGTTCTGGCATTAACTCGACAACAGAAGTTAGCACAGAAGCAACCTAACAGCGGTAACGCTCTAGTCTTGGGCAATCCTACGATGCCGAGTGTGTCTCCCTCTCCAGGAGAGCCCAAACGGCAATTGTCTGCTCTACCTGGGGCCGAAGCCGAAGCCAGAGCGATCGCCCCTCTGCTCAAAACCCAAGCCATCACAGGTGCACAAGGTACAAAAGCTGCGATCGTCCAAAAAATGCCCCAAGCATCGATTATTCACCTCGCCACGCATGGGTTGCTGGATGATGTGCGCGGATTGGGAAGTGCGATCGCCCTAGCTCCTTCTGGTAGCGATGACGGCTTATTGACCGCAGAAGAGATTTTTGATATGAAACTGCAAGCAAGTTTAGTCGTTTTGAGTGCCTGCAACACTGGAGAAGGCAGAATTACCGGGGATGGAGTAATTGGTTTGTCGCGCGCTTTGATTTCGGCAGGAGTGCCGAGTGTAATTGTTTCTTTATGGGCGGTTCCTGATGCGCCGACATCCGAATTGATGCAGGCATTTTATCGAAACTTGCAAAGTAATCCCGACAAAGCACAGGCTTTACGGCAGGCAATGCTAACCACGATGAAAACTCATCCCCAGCCGCGAAATTGGGCGGCATTTACTTTAATTGGGGAGGCTGAGTAAGTTTTTGTGAAGAGCGATCTTTATTCTTCCGTCGGGCATTGCGCCGACTTTGTTTGACAAGAAGCGGTTTCAACTGCCGAATTATCTTTGTTTGACAAGAAGCGGTTTCAACCGCCGAGTCATCTTCTCTTTGCACTTTCCCGCAATCAATCTTGCACCTCATACCTCATCAACTCTGCGGGTAGAACGAATGAATTTCCCATCTGGGTTGCTTAAGATTTAAGTAATCCTAAATCATCAGTCAACCGTCAACCGTCAACTGTCAACTGTCAACTGTCAACTGTCAACTGTCAACTGTCAACTGTCAACTGTCAACTGTCAACTGTCAACTGTCAACTGTCAACTGTCAACTGCAAACATTCTAGATAACCTGGTAAAGGAAAAGAGAGGCGAACCATTGAACGGCTTACAGCGAGAAATTATTCAAGGAGTTTTAAATGGTTTGACATACCAAGAAATCAAGAATAATTATGCGATCGCGCGGAACTATCAAATATGCTACTTAGGGCGATACGTTGCTTATCATTTGTGGAAATTGCTGACAGAGGTATTGAAAGATGCAGGAATTATCGACCCGGATGAAAGAGTCCGCAACAAAAATTTGTGGGATTCCGCGATGAGAGTGGCACAGCAAAGAGTGCAGTCGGAATCTGTACAAAAAAGTCAACCTCCCGTACCGCCAAATTGTGTATTTCGATCGCATATCAACAATCCTCTCCCTCTTTCCCCTTCTCCCTCTTTCCCCTTCTCCCTCTCTCCTGTTCTCCCTCTCTCTTCTTCTCCCTCTCTGTCCCTACCGCGAAACAGGTGGTAGCAAAACTTCTGCTTCCTTTTCAATTATAGATTCCTCCAAAACATTCTCTAAAACCGGAGCAGGAATCGGCACTTCTTCAACTACCTGATGCTTTTCCAAAGTCAAGCGAGAGTTGGACGAACCGGACAATCTTTTTAACAATTTTGGTGTAGGATCGTAGAGCAAATAAATAATGCGATCGCCCGCTTGCCAAATCTCTGTTGCCGACACAACTTGCAAGTATCCTTGTCTTTCAAGTAGCAGCGGCGCCAACTCCCCGGCTTGCACCAAAGCTTGCAAGTGAGCAATCTGAAATTGCAATCCCTCGCTGTTTAACTCGGTTTCCCCTAATTTTACTTCGCTGTCGGTCAAATATTCGTTCCAATCCTTCAGCGACAAATCCGAGACAAAGGCTTGATTAATTTTACTATTATTTGCAGGCGCATTTGCTTGCGGGTCTTTGGGGAATAATGCCAAAACCCTCGGCGGTGCAAACTCCTCGGCTGCTCGCTGAGCTAATACTAAGTTTACCTCGCCGTTGTTAGTCATTGCCAAAAATGTTCCCATCGAATCGAGTCCGGCTTCTTCTAACACGCTATGGTCGAGAGCGCTACTCAAAAATACTCGCAAACCTTCTCTTTCTGCTTGCGCGCAAGCTTCCGGATTGGTGTCGATAATTGCGACTGATTCTCCGCGTTCTTGAAATAAGCGAGCAATTAATCTGCTTAAAGGATTTGACCCGACAATTGCTGCACCTGTTGCTGATTTTGAGGTGACTCCTAACAGTTGAGCTATCCATCCCGCTGTCAGCCCTTGTACGAAAACAGTCATAATAATTGTCAGGAAAACTAAGGCTTTAATTGAGTCGCCGCCGTTGATGCCGCGCTGGGTGAGCAAGATGGCAAATAAAGAGGCGATCGACGCTGAGACAATTCCCCTCGGCGCTACCCAGCAAGCAAATAATTTTTGCCGCCAGTTCAGCCCGCTGTTCCAAGTGCACAGCCACACATTGATCGGCCGCACTACCCACATTAAGGCTAAAACTGTAAACAAACTTCCCCAACCGAGGGCGACTACACTAGCGAGGGATAAATCGGCCGCCAGCAACACGAACAGCACGGAAATGGCGAGGACTGTGAGTTGACCTTTGAACCTCCTGAGCAGCCGTTCTTCCGGCACAGCAGCCGCTCTGAGGACGATGCCGGAGAGGACTGTTGCCATCAGTCCTGATTCGCTGCGGAGTTCTTCTGATAAGCCGAACAATCCCCACAAACCTGCTAAAACTACTAGGTTTTTCAAGTCTTCTGAGAGAAATTGCGATCGCTTGAGAATGAATCCCAGCAGCCACCCTCCGGCAACTCCGACGACTGCGCCAACTAAAAGGCGAACGATTAAATCTCGGAACAAGACCAATAAATCAGCATTGCCGTTTAAGATAATATTCAGTACCAATACCGCCAAAATTGCTCCGACTGGATCGATTAAAACGCCTTCGGCTTCTAGCAAGGCGGCGACTTGTTTGTCAACGGATACTTGTTTGAGCAACGGGCCAATGACTGTCGGGCCTGTGACGACTACTAGGGAAGCATACAGAAATGCGATCGGCCAGGGAAATTCCCCCAACCAGTGTGCTGCCATTCCGCCGCCAATGAGCGTAATTAAAGTGCCGAAAGTAACTAAATTGCGAATGCTACCGGAAACTTTGCCTAAATCTCGCAATTCCAAATTCAAGCCGCCTTCAAACAGAATTAAGGCTACTGAAAGAGACACCATCACTTCTAAACCGCTGCCCAACAGATTGGGGTGCAACAGTCCGAGGCAATCCGGGCCTGCTAAAATACCGAATAGCAGCAAAAATACGATCGCCGGAACTTTCAGATAAGCGGCCAGAACTTGAGCGCTGATACCACAGGTGACGGTCATGACCATCAACAGGGTGATGTTAAAGGGGATTTCCATAGATATGATTGTTACAGGCTGCCCGCTCGGTTTTAAAATTTAAAAGATTTAAAAGCGCGATCGGGGGTGATTTGATTGCAGGCGCTATACTTGACGCTGGCACAAACTCGCCACTGCCCTGGATTTTTGTGAATAAAATTAAAAAACGTTGATATTGGCTATAACTTTATCAGATAATTCTCTTACCGTCAAAGATGAGAGTAAGCTGTAGCGCCTAGATTGTCTGTTATGTTCGATGGAGAGGGGGAGAAGGGGAGAGGGGGAGAAGGGGAGATTTGAGTCGAGTTAATTCTCAAAGAGACTTCTTGCACTCATTCGGAAACTATCTTGAAATACATCTGCGTTGCATCGTCGGTTACATCTGCCTAAAATCTGCGATCGACCTAATTTCAGAACACTTAAACCAGATTCATCTGTGGAATTAATCTCAAATCATTTGGGATTCTGCCACCTGCGAAGAAACTCCGATAGAGTTGCTGGCGAGACTTGTTTTTCCAGCCAATCTAAAGCCTGGTTTTGATTAGGTGCAGCGCGTTGACATACTCCCCGCGCTGAAGCGACGGGGATTCTTGACACATCATTTCAACTTGCTACCGAGGTAGTCTTACGGTCGATCCGTGCCCGTTTATAGTCGTGCCCATGCCCGGTGCCGACTTTTTCTATATTCTTAGCTGCGTTTTCATCTCGATCGTGCTCAGTTCCGCAATTCAAGCATTGAACAGTTCGGACTTTTAGATCCAATTTTCCCCACTTAAAGCCACAGCTTGAGCACACTTGGCTGGTAGGTTCCCAGCGACTAATTACTCTAAATTCTCTGCCGTACTTGTCGGATTTAGCCTCACACAAAGCTCTAAATTCGTACCAGCCTTGTTGACTAATTGCCCTGGCAAGTTTGCGGTTTTTGACCAGACCCGATACATTCAAATCTTCCAAGATAATAGTTTGGTTTTCACTTACTATTTTGGTTGATAGTTTATGTAGAAAGTCTTTACGCAAGTCGGCAATTTGATTGTGTGTTTTGGCTATTTGAATCCTGGTTTTATGGCGACGTTTTGAGTCTTTCTGTTGACGTGCTAACTTGCGCTGTAGTTTGCGAATTTTGCGATCTAACTTTTTATAGCTAGGGCTGTGCGCTGTTTCCCCGTTACTCATTACTGCCAAAGTTTTAATTCCTAAATCAATGCCGACGCTTTGGTTTTTGGCGTCAATACTGATGGGTTGAACTTCTACTACAAAGCTTAGGAAATAGCGGTCGGCACAGTCTTTAATTACTGTGACGGAACTCGGCTCAGACGGCAATTCTCTAGACCATATGGGGTTAACATTTCCAATCTTTGCCAAATATACAGACTTACCTTTGACAGAAAAGCCTGATTTAACAAAAGTTGCAGATTGACTGTTAGTCCTTTTTTTGAATTTGGGTTGCCCGAGTTTTTTGCCTTTCCTTTTCCCTTTCAGGAAGTCAAAATAGTTTTTGTAAGCAGCCTCTAATTGCTTAAGAGACTGTTGCAAAGGGACTGAGGAAACATCGTTAAGCCATTGCCTTTCCTCGGTCTTTTTAGTTGAGGTGAGAGTTTTAGCTAAGCTGTTGTACCCTGGGTATTTACTAGCTTTGCTTAAAGCTAAGGCATCATTCCAGACAACCCGGACGCAACCAAACAACTGAGCCAAGCTCTGTCGTTGTTGGTCGGTCGGGTAGATACGGAATTGATACCTTTCTTTCATTATTTTGGGTTTTTTACTTTGTTCTATTATACTATGTTTTGCTGATAGAATCAGGAAGATTCAAAGAAAATTAAAGCCGTCCTAGAAGGACGGGGTTTTAAACCCAATTTTCTGATAAAATTTGCAGGCATCTATCAGCCGAATCGGAGAATTTGTGGGATTAGATTGAGAACGCCATTTTTGGGCAAACTCGGCAATAACAGCCGGCGAAATTTGTTTTTGCAGCCAATCTAAAGCTTGGTCTTGTTCTGCCAAACCGCGATAAAATTTGCTGACATCTATCAATCGCAAATTAGTGTCGCCCGGTGCGGCAGTTGTCCGCCACTTTTGAGCAAATTCCCCTAAAACAGAGGTAGAAACTTGAGTTTGTAGCCAAATCAAGGCAGTATCTTGAGCAGCACTAGCTTGGTAAGATGACAAGAGCTCAGTCAGCCGCGCGGCTGGTACTGGAATTGGTGTCGGAATTGGTGTCGGAGTTGGTATCGGAGTTGGTGTTGGCGCTGTAGGGGGGACAATTACTTTGGGAGATTTTCTCATCAACGCGGCCCAAGTTTTGATGCCTGCCATGCCGTCTGCATTGAGGCCTTGAGATTTTTGAAACGAGATGAGGGCGGCTGTGGTAGAGGTTCCAAATTTGCCATCCATCGCGCCTTGATAGAAGCCTTTACTTCTTAATTGCTTCTGGATGTCTGCAACTTTATAATTTACGGCGCCTTCTCGGACGCTTTCAAAAATATTGGCATCTACATTGCCCGAGACACCCGACACAGTGCTAGTGTCGCTGTACTGCCAAAAAGTCCAAGTCTTCCAGCCACCGGGCACCCAAGGTTCCTCGGCACTGGTATAGTGAGCAATCCATAGGGGGTAATCTGCCAACCGCTGTGTCCCGAGGTTGTCCCAGAAACCGGGGTAGGTGTAGATAATTGGTCGCATCGAGGTGGCTTTTTCCACTGCTTCGAGCCAAGTTGTCGCGCGATCGCACAATTCGTCCCCACTCAAACCGCCTGTAGTTTCCACATCCAAGACTGGTGGCAAATCCCCCGCTTCGAGTTTGACAGTTTTCAAGAACAAATCTATTTCTCCTTGAACGCTGCTTTCCGGTCGAAAAAAGTGATATGCACCGCGTTGAATCCCCGCAGCTTTAATTCCCCCCCAATTCCGGGCGAAAGTTTGGGAAACTAATGTTGCACCTTCCGTCGATTTGACAAATGCGAACAGAATGCCTCCCTTGGCAACGGCTTGCCAATTGACGTTGGGCTGGTAGTCGGAAACATCTATACCGCGAATGCTCATATAATGGAGAGTTTAAGAAAGCTGGCGCAAGTCTGAAGAAGCGACTAGATTAAGGCTACATTAAATTGTAATGCTAAGTTGCTAATTGTTTTTTTGTAGGGGAGATTGTACAAGTGAACCTCGATCGCATAGAGCCAGGCCCCGGTCAAGAGTCGGTTTGGGATTACCCGCGCCCCCCTCGTCTTGAGGAATCGACCAAACACGTACAGATTATTTTTAACGGAATGACGATCGCCGATACGCGCCGCCCGTTTCGGGTATTGGAGACAAGTCACCCTCCAGCCTACTATATCTCTCCCGAGGACATCCAAATGGAATATTTGCATAAAACTTCACGGGGATCTTGGTGCGAGTGGAAGGGACAAGCGGGTTATTACACTGTGACGGTAGGGTCGAAGGAAGTTGTAAATGCTGCTTGGTTTTATCCTCATCCCAATCAGGTTTTTGCAGCTATTAAAGATTACGTGGCTGTTTATCCGAGCCAGATGGATGCTTGTTATGTGGACGGGGAATTAGTGGAATCTCAACCAGGAGATTTTTACGGAGGTTGGATTACCAAAGATATTGTCGGCCCTTTTAAGGGAGGAATCGGAACTTGGGGTTGGTGAGTTCAACAGTTGACAGTTGACAGTTGACAGTTGACAGTTTGAGAGTTGACAGTTGACAGTTGACAGTTGACAGTTGACAGTTTGAGAGTTGACAGTTGAGAGTTGACAGTTGAGAGTTTGAGAGTGATCTCTACCCTTAAGTCCGAGGATTGGAGTAATGAATAGTCTGATTTTAATTTCTCCCGAAAAACGTTCCGGCTTTCAACCAATTCTTTCTGGTAATTGTGAAATTGCTGGGTTTCTCACCACCCTTCGCGGCTTTAGGTTTTGATTTGAGGAATGGCAAAGAAACCGCGTTTTTTACGCACAACTTAGTTACGAGTTCGTCTCGGCTTAAAAACTGATTTTGTTGAGTTAGTCTGCGCCATACATGAGTTAAGGGCGGGCGCAGAAACCTTTTCTTGCGCGACAACAAGCCAACAAGAAAAAAATCAAGAATACTATAAGTCTATTATTAAGCGAGGATGAACCAATGCAATCCACACTGCCGAAGCTAACGAATCAGCCCCTCCTCAAACAAACACTGTAGTCAAGAATACAGCCAATGCTAATAAATAAATGTTAAGATAATTCAAGAGCTGACACTAGATTTGTTGCTGCTGTATTGTTCATTCGGATATGCGCTGTGTCTGTGGAATTTATCGCGCCATCTAACTTCCCTGAAAAACCACCTGAAAATTTAACTTTAGAGTCTACTCTTAAGGATCTGGCTGTCTTTAATTTTCAAATTGAAGCTTCATCCCTAGCCAAAGACGTAGCTCGGTTGTTTCAATCTCACCCCCTGCTTCCGGGAGTTATCTTGACGGTAAATGGAGATTTTTTAGGAATGATATCGCGCAGGCGATTTATGGAAAGGATGAGTCGCCCATACGGAGTAGATATATTTGCTTGCAGACCAATTCTGGCTTTGTATCAAATAGCTCAAACCGATACTTTGATTTTACCAGAAGTAGCCTTAATTGTCATGGCTGCTCAGCGAGCCGTGCAGCGGCCGCCGGAACTACTTTACGAGCCGATTGTTGTGCAGTTAGCACCTCAAGTTTACCGACTGTTAGACGTGCATCAAGTATTGGTAGCTTTAGCTCAAATTCACCAACAAGCTACTTGGTATATTAGCGAGCTTTATTACAATTTATCGGTAATACAATCTGAACTAGAAGCAGCTAATTCTCAATTAAAAACAGCTAATTCCGAATTGTATCGCCTTGCTAACTCCGATGGTTTAACTTTGGTAGCAAACCGCCGCTGTTTTAACGAATATTTAGATAAGACATGGCAGAGATTGGGACAAGAAGCAGCAGAAATATCTTTGATTTTATGTGATATTGACTTTTTTAAGAAATACAACGATAGTTACGGACATCAGGCGGGAGATGCTTGTTTGCAGCAGGTAGCACAAAAAATTGTTGAGGCGGTAAATGACTCGGCAGGCGAAGTTTGGGAGGAAATGCTGGTGGCTCGTTACGGAGGTGAAGAATTTGCGGTAATTTTGCCTCGAACTTCACCAAAGATTGCTGTCTCGATTGCAGAACATATTAGAGTCTCGGTGAAAAAAATGGCAATTGAAAATATTAACTCGCCAGTATCCCCTTGTGTTACACTAAGTTTGGGAGTAGCGAGTACGGTTCCTGTACCGACAATCTCAAAAAAAGATTTGATTGCAGCAGCCGATCGTTCGCTTTATCAGGCAAAAGACGCAGGGCGCGATCGGGTCATATTCGATACTGTAAAGTTAGATTAAGTAGATAAGCGGCAAAAATTGATTCGTAGTCAGGACTTTAGTCCTCATCAAAATTTCAAAAGTTGATTAAGTAGATAAGCGGCAAAAATTGGTTCGTAGTCAGGACTTTAGTCCTCATCAAAATTTGAGGACTTTAGCCCTCACTACGAACAACTTTGATGGGATATGAGATAATTCTGGAGCGACTAGGAAAAATTTAGTTCGATCGCACAATCCACACTTTACATCCAAACCCGCTCGGCCGTCCAGTGCCTGTCCGAAGATTCATAAATCCTCAATCCCTCCAATCGGGCACTTTCCACCATTGTCTCAATCTCATCCAGGGTAAAAGCCGCTTGTAGCGAATCGCTGAACAGTTGTTTCTGATGCGAGTTGCAATCTGCCGCATAGAGCTCGACTAAATTATCCCTAATTTCCCGTGTTTCGGGCCGGAGTAAATCCCGCAAAAATATTGCTCCGTTCGGCTTCAAAACCCGCCGGACTTCGCGTAAAAACGGCAGCGGATCGGGCAAATGGTGGATAATGCTGTTGGAAATCACCATGTCAAAACTATTGTCGGGATAAGGCATGGCTTTAGCATCAATTAATTCGAGATTAATTTGCGATCGCACTCGGGCCTTTTCGACATTCTGCGCTCCAACTTTCAGCATATTTGCCGACAAGTCAATACAGGTCAATTTCCATTCCGGCCGCAGTTGAGTGAGGGCGATTGGAATTCGCGCCGTACCCGTACCCGCGTCCAAAACGTTTCCAAAAACCGGCCCCAAAGCAGCCGCACTCTTGGCAAACGCAGCATTAACCTCAGTTCCGGTTCCAAAACTCGCTCCATAAAATTTATCTCGTTATCTGGCATTTCCATATACAAGCCGAGTTTCGCCTGCAAAATCTCGACTAACTCCGGTTCCATATATCTGTAATTGTCGGAGATTTGCAGGCAAATAACTTTCTTGCCTTTGAGACTGTCGGGAAATTTGCTGCGAAGTCGAGCTCCGTGCTTCTTCTCCATCACAAATATGACATCAGCCCAGCCAAGCAAACCTTCAGTGACTCTAATTCTCGCACCTTTTTCGGTTCCAGCCGATCGCGCGCTGTACCCGCTAATTTTCTCGCAGATCTTCTCGGCCGTTAAACTCCGCCACTTATTCTGGCTCAACCAAAACAGCAAAAATCGATCGTACTTCTATTTTATCTGCGTTCATCTGCGTTCATCCGCCTGCATCTGCGGTTAAAAAATTCGATCGACTTTTTCCCCTTTCGCGCCTTACATATCATAAATACTGTATCTTGTCAAATCGAGCAAAATTTTATTTATAATTCTTAACCCAAAAAATGCGTATTTCGCATAAGAATTTGTAGATATTACATTTGCAAAATTTTAAATTTTACGATTTCAAAGGGTTTCAGCGTCAAAATCAAAAAATTGTTATAGCACCCCTTGAGTATCAGAATCGTATAATAGCTCAAACGGCGCAAATTCGTCAAGTAAATGAGAATGGAATCAATAGTGAAGGGTGAAAACTAAAAATATTTTATTATTTATTCTACTTATCAAAATTGCTTCTGCTGTCCCGATCGCCCTCAACCGCTCAACAATAGAAATAAGCTCGATCTAACTTTCTCCATCTCTGTTATAATTGAGATTAAACGAAGTCGTTATGAGTTCAAGTAAGCAGCTATGACTGAACAAGCCGTAGAAAACCTAGTAATTATTGGCTCTGGCCCCGCAGGTTACACAGCAGCCATCTACGCCGGGAGAGCCAACCTGAAGCCAGTCGTTTTTGAAGGCTACCAAACCGGAGGAATTCCCGGCGGTCAACTGATGACCACCACAGAAGTCGAAAACTTCCCCGGCTTTCCCGAAGGCATCACCGGGCCGCAACTGATGGATCGGATGAAAGCTCAAGCAGTGCGCTGGGGTGCGGAGTTATACACAGAAGATGTAACTTACGTTGATTTAACCCAGCGGCCGTTTACAGTGCGATCGGACGATCGAGAAATCAAAACCCACACGATAGTAATTGCTACAGGCGCGACGGCGAAAAGATTGGGTTTGCCTAGCGAGCACGTATTTTGGAGTCACGGCATTTCTGCCTGTGCGATTTGCGACGGCGCCACCCCAATTTTTAAAGGAGTAGATTTAGCTGTCATCGGTGCGGGCGATACCGCAGCAGAAGAATCTATTTATCTGACAAAATACGGCTCTCACGTCCATATGTTGGTGCGGCGCGGTCAGATGCGCGCTAGCAAAGCCATGCAAGACCGAGTGCTGAGCAATCCTAAAATCACCGTGCACTGGAACACCGAAGCTGTGGATGTTTTGGGAGTGCCGGGGAGCAAGATGGATGGGTTGAGAATTAGAAATATTGAGACCGACGCCGAGAGCGATTTGCTGGTGAAGGGTTTGTTTTACGCGATCGGTCACACTCCCAACACTCAGCTTTTCCAAGGTCAGCTAGAACTCGACGAACTAAGCTATATCGCCACGAAACACGGTTCGGTAGAAACCAGCGTCGATGGAGTGTATGCTGTCGGCGACGTGCAAGACCACGAGTTTCGTCAAGCCATCACTGCTGCCGGTAGCGGCTGTATGGGGGCGATGCTAGCCGAAAGGTGGCTGTCATCGAACGGCTTGACTCAGGAATTCCATCAAACCAAGGAATCGCAGCAAGCAGCAGCGCCGCCCGCTCCAAAAGTACGCAAAACCAGCGAGAACTTTGATATCAACGACACTCGCCACGAAGGAGGTTTTGCTTTGCGGAAGTTGTTCCACGAGAGCGATCGACTGATTGTGGTCAAATACTCGGCTCCGAGTTGTGGCCCTTGCCACAGTCTCAAACCGATTTTGAGCAAAGTAATAGATGAGTTCGAGGGCAAAATTCACTACGTGGAAATTGACATCGAAGAAGATCCGGAAATTGCTGAAAATGCTGGCGTGATTGGTACGCCGACGATTCAGTATTTTAAAGATAAAGCTTTGGTGACTGAGCTTAAGGGAGTTAAGCCAAAAAGCCAGTACCGCGAGTTAATTGCCAGCAATTTGTAAGCTCGTGTCGGCAGAGGATGACTGCGATCGGATTGGTTGCTAGTGAGAATTTCAGTCTCCCCCACAGAAGGACTTGCATTCCTCACTACGAACGGCGGACTTGCATTCCTCACTACCAGCCTGGTCGATGTTTGATAAAATTATGACTGGCGCCGATCGAGCAGATTGTTGAGCAAAATCTACCCAGCAACCGAGTCGATCGAACTGCGTCGGTCTGTCCGGAACAAGTACGACCGCTAAACTTTGCCGATCGCGTCCGGAACCTCCAGGATTGGAAGATTTGAAACCATAACTGTCCCGTTGCAAGTGCAGCACAAAGGCACGCCGAACTAACCAATCCCAAGGCGATCGCATACCGGAACTCGAAAGCCTACATAATTAGACTTGAATTGCCAAAATCGAAAAATACCCTGAAACGATCTGCGTTTATCTGTCTTTATCTGTCTGACATCTGCGGTTTCGGGAACGATCGAAGACTTATGCAATTCAAGTCTATTCAAAAAAAACAATATAAAGCCCTCCTAGAAAGACGGGGCTTCTACCCATTTTTCTGATGACACAAACTAACTTGAATCTCCAGCCCGACTACTGGAATAAGATTTGGCAAGAAGAAGGCCGCGGAACTTGGCGTCGATATCCCGGATGTTTCGGCAGAGTTTGTTGGGCCGTCGGACACGGGCTGGAAGTTTTAGAACTCGGATGCGGTGCAGGTGTCCTGGCTTCTCAGTTGTTAGAGTTTGGCAATTCAGTAACTGGGTTGGATATTTCCGAAGCTGCGATCGCCCAACTTCCCAAACAGATCTCAGGGGTAGTCTCAACTTTACCCGAAATTCCTTTTCCCGATCGCAGTTTTGATGTTGTAGTAGCAACAGAAGTTTTGGAACATATCGACGACGATCGAGCGTGCGTGATAGAAATAGTTAGGGTGTTGCGATCGGGCGGCAGAGCTTTTTTTGCCGTACCCAACGATTGCCTCGGCCCTGATGAAGAACCAGAGCACGTTCGCAAGTACACTCCAGAAAGCCTAATGGATTTACTCTTACCTTACGGCGACGTTTTTACGGAAACATTTATTGATGAGTTCAGTGTTGGCAGAGATCTTATTGCTCTACCAAGCATTTTAGCAGCACTCTACCTTCCCAGCGACAGCGAACTTGTTTGAGTTGCAAGATATCAGGATAAAAAATGAGCATTAGGGCAGCACTCGGACAAAAACCATTTTTATCTTTTTGTGCGATCGTCAAAAATGAAAGCGAGAATTTAGCGCGCTGTTTGGCTAGCGTTCAACCCTACGTTGATGAAATAATTGTAGTCGATACGGGTTCGGAGGACGGTACGCCGGAAATTGCCACTCAGTACGGAGCAAAAGTGGGATATTTTGAGTGGTGCGACGATTTTGCGACGGCGCGGAATTATGCTTTATCTTTAGTGACGGGTGAGTGGATTTTAGTGCTGGATGCAGATGAGGAGTTAGTTGTCACATCAGTAGATTTTAGAGAAACCCTCAAATTCCACCCAGAAGCGCTCGCTTATTCAATAATTAGAACAGAAGTAAGGCATCAAGCGGGAATGACTCCGCTACACATGACTCGTTTATTTCGCAATCTCCCAGAAATTAGATATGTCGGTCGCTTTCACGAGCAAATTCAGTATCAAAACCGCAGTTTTAGCGACAGTGAAGTCAGCAGTTTAGATAGTGTCAGAGTATTGCATCACGCTAACAGCCACCAACAAGTCGCCGCCAAAGTTGTCAACCGCAATATTCCCATCTTAGAGCTGGCCCGACAAGAAGAAGGGCTTAGTCTCATGCTATTGTACTCCCTAGCTGGGATGTACGGCTCAGCGGGCGAGGACGAGAAAGCGCGAGACTGCTGGGAGGAAGCATTAGAAAGATTGTTTCCGCATTTGATAGACGGCAACCCTCCAGAAGAATTTGGTTTCATTCCCTCCTTAGTTTTTACTTTAGCAGGGCGATCGCTCCAAAATCGAGACTATGAAACAACCATGTTACTGTGTCAGCGAGGTCTGGAATGGTGTCCCAACTATCCTCCCCTAAATTATATAGCTGGCATGACATTAATTAATCTAGGATTTCCGTTAGGTGCCGTTGCTTACTTTGAGAATTGCCTGAAACTGGGTAAAGATAACAGCTACTATACAAGAGAGCCTTTCGAGCCAAGTTTCACCACCACCGACCCGGCTTGCTGTTTGGGTCTAGCTTATATTAACCTGAAGCGCTGGTCGGATGCAGTATCGGCATTTGAACTAGCGCTGACTTTCGATGAAAACTGCACAGCAGCCCAGGAAAATTTAGCAAAAATCCGACAAAGCTTCAATCAGTAAACGGCGAAACATGACACTAAACAAAGTTCAATTACCGCGATTTCTCAACATTGCCTCACCGTCAAGCCTGTCAATGAAAATGATGTGGGCGGGTTTGGCAATAACTGCCTTATTTATCATAGTAGCAACCTTATCTCCCGTCATGCAAGGTTGGGGATGGCTGCAAAATCCTACCGATGCTTTGATTAACCCGATTCACGAACCGCCGTCGGCGAATTATTGGTTCGGTACCAGCCGCAGCGGCTACGATGTTTTTTCGCGCACGCTGTTTGCTTCGCGGGCGGCTTGGCAAGTGGTGATTTTAGCCACAGCGTTGAGTTTGTTTATCGGCGTGCCGCTGGGTTTGGTTAGCGGTTATTTGGGTGGCAAGCTCGATCGCGTGCTGTTATTTTTAATGGATACAATTTATACGTTGCCGGGATTGCTGCTTTCGTTAACTTTAGCATTTGTCGTGGGAAAAGGAGTATTGAATGCTGCGATCGCCCTGAGCATTTCCTACATCCCTCAATACTACCGCGTCGTCAGGAATCACACCGCCAGCGTCAAAACCGAATTATTTGTCGAAGCCGCCCGCGCCATGGGTGCAGACACTTGGACAGTGTTGTCGCGCTACCTGTTTCTCAACGTAATTCAGAGCGTACCGGTGCTGTTCGCGCTCAACGCCGCCGATGCAATTCTAACATTAGGAGGCTTAGGATTTCTCGGTTTGGGACTTCCCGAAGAAACTCCGGAATGGGGACACGATTTGCGTTTAGCTTTAGATGCGCTACCTACGGGCATTTGGTGGACGGCTTTGTTTCCCGGTTTGGCAATGACTTTAATGGTTGTTGGGCTGTCTTTGGTGGGAGAAGGATTGAACGAATTTGTCAATCCCCGGCTGCGGAACCAGCAGTAATAGGAAAGATTGGTTCGTAGTGAGGACTTCAGTCCTTTCTTCTCTTATAATTATAGTCCTACAAAAAGGTTCGTAGTGAGGACTTCAGTCCTTTCTTCTCTTATAATTATAGTCCTAAAAAAGGTTCGTAGTGAGGACTTCAGTCCTTTCTTCTCTTATAATTATAGTCCTAAAAAAGGTTCGTAGTGAGGACTTTAGTCCTTGCCTTTCTCAATACTCTAGTCTAAAAAGGTTTGATCGTTCGGACTTGGGTCCTTTCTTTTCCGAGGACTAAAGTCCTGACTACGAACTGTTTGACAAGCAAACGCAAAAGATGAAATACCAAACATTTCTCGAACACATATCCGAGTTGTACAATAACTGGGGGACACCGCAAGCCGAACCAAAATCCAGTCAATTTCAGCAAATAATCAACTCTCTGCAAACCACAACGACAGCCAATGCAATGCAGTTGCTAAATTTTGCTGTCGAATGTATGTCTCCCGAAGAAATCTACTGCGAAATCGGCTGCTTTCAAGGCGGCAGCTTAATCGGTACGCTGCTAAATCATTCACAAATAACCGCTTGTGTCGTTGATGACTTTTCGGAATTTGATACTTTTGGCGACAGCAGCGATAATTTAGGAGAAAACCTAGCCAACTTTAATATATCGGAACAAGTTTTCTTTTGCAATCAAAATTTTGAGGAATTTTTCTGGGATTTGCGGGAAATGCAATCTGCCGATCGCATTGGTGTATTGTTTTATGATGCCGCTCACGATTATCGATCGCACTTACTAGCTTTACTTTTATCCAAACCTTTTTTAGCAGACTCGGCACTGATTGTTGTCAGCAATAGCAATTGGGAGACTCCGCGTCAAGCCAACTGGGATTTTATCGCCGCCCACCCTCAATGCCAACTGCTATTTGATTTTTCTGCACCTGAATTTAGCGATGCTTGGAATGGCTTGCAGGTTTTTAGTTGGGATGTCGTCAATACATCCGGCAATTACGAGTGGTCAACTTTTCAGCAATTGGGCAGTCAGGCTGCGATTCAATCAATTTACGATTTGCAGCAATCCGATCGAAAAAAAATCACCGCAGAGCTGTACAGTCAAGCTTTAAACCTGCACCAAGCCGGAAAATTTATAGCAGCAGAGGAGAAGTACAAGCAGGTTTTGCAGTACGATCCAAATCAAGTAGATGCTTGGCAAAACCTCGGTACACTTTATTATGCCACAGAGCGGTATCGAGAAGCGCAAGATCTGCTGAGCGAATGTTTGGCGGTGGATTCCTCCGTAGCTGGCGCTCATTACAGCTTGGGCTTGGTGTTGGAAAAAACCGGGGATGTTATCGGTGCCGTAAGAGCTTATCGAGAGGCGATCGCCCTCGAACCCAACTGCATTGATGCTTATAATAATTTAGGCAATATTTTAGGACAAATCGGCGATGTCGATCGAGCTGAGTCAATTTACCGTCAAGCGATCGCACTTAATCCCGCTCATTTTGGCAGCTATCTGAATCTGGGAAACTTGCTACTGTCGAAAACAGAAGTCGATCGCGCGATCGAGCTTTACGAAACTGCCCTGCAATTGCAGCCCGATGCTGCTGAAGTTGTCGCCAATCTCGACTTTGCCCGCCGTCTCAAAAATGACCCAATTCAAGCATACCTTTATTTTGGCAACGATTGCTATGGGCGCGGTGAATATCAACAAGCCGTTATCGAGTACAGGAAATTTTTAGAAGTTCAAACAGGCGACCTTCAATTATACTTGAATTTGGCTGAGTGTTACCAACATTTAGAGGAATATGCAGCCGCCATTCAAGTTTGCCGGGAGGCGATCGAGCTTTATCCAGCAGACGCCAGTCTTTACCGCAATTTAGTCTTGGCCTCTCTCGCATCCGGGAGAACTTCAGAAGCGATCGCAATTGCGACCGATGCGTCGAGTTTATTTCCCGAAGACAGCTTTTTTAATCCGGGACAGTATTTAATTCTGCCGGTGATTTATCAAAGTGTAGAGGAAATAGCTGTTTATCGCGATCGGTTCGAGACGGGAATCAAACTGTTAATTCAACAAACCAGCCTCGATACAGATGCAGGCCAACAAAAAGCCTTAACAATTATCAGTCAGCACACCAACTTCTTTCTAGCTTACCAAGGCGGCAACGACTTAGATATCCAGAAACAGTACGGGCAATTTGTTCGCAAAGTCATGGCTGCTAACTACCCGCAGTGGGTAAAGGATTTACCGCTACCTCCCCCCAGCAAAACCGGAAAAATTCGCATCGGCTACATATCTGGTTGCTTGTGGGGACATACAGTCGGCAAATTAACCCTCGGCTGGCTGCAACACAGCAGCAGCGAATTTGAAGTATATTGCTATCAAATTACCGAGACGCAAGACAACTTTACTCAACAGTTCCGGTTTTACAGCGATACCTTCCGCTACATCCCCGGCAACTTAGAATTAATCTGCCAACAAATTATTGCTGACCAATTACACGTACTGGTTTTCCTCGATATTGGGCTGCAACCGCAAATGACTCAACTTGCAGCCTTGCGCCTTGCTCCGATTCAGTGTACCTCTTGGGCGCATCCGGTGACTTCAGGATTGCCCACCGTCGATTATTTCCTTTCCAGCGACTTGATGGAACCGGAAAATGCTGTTTTGCACTATTCAGAAAAATTAATTCGCTTGCCGAATATTGGCATTTCTTACCCGCAGCCCACGATTCCTAGCACAACGGCCACTCGTGCAAATTTTTGCCTGCGGGAGGGGGCTGTTGTTTATCTCTGCTGTCAAACTCTCTGCAAATACCTGCCGCAACACGACTATATTTTCGCGGAAATTGCCCGACAGGTTCCTCAAGCTCAGTTTGCCTTTATATCGCGTCCGAATGCTGATATTGGTAAACTGTTTCAGCAGCGCCTCCAGCGGACTTTTGCTAAGTACGGTTTGGATAGCGGTGATTTTTGCGCTATTTTACCTAAAATGGATGAGAAAGCTTATTGGAATCTTCAACTTTTGTCTGATGTTTTTCTGGACAGTTTCGGTTGGTCTGGAGGTCACACGACTTTGGAAGCGATCGCCTGCAATTTACCAATTGTCACTTGTCCGGGAGAATTTATGCGGGGCCGCCATTCCTCTGGGATTTTGGAAATGCTCGGAGTCACCGAAACAGTTGCTCAAACCGCAGCAGAATACGTAAAAATAGCTGTGAGGCTGGGCTTAGAATCGGAATGGAGGCAGAGTATTGCCGATCGAATTTTGCAAAGACAAGGGCGTCTGTACGGCGATAAAACTTGCGTCGCAGCCCTTGAAGCTTTTTATTATCGTGCAGTTGAGTCAGTTTAATTATTCGATCGCGGTTGTCGGAGGTTTGGAGTCGCCAAGCGGTGATTGAGTGCCCAACAGGAGTGGCGATCGCGATCGGTTGCACAGTTGTTTTTAATAGGATAATGATGGCGGCAAATTTTTTGTCCTTGCCACCAACCTTTATACTTAAGCCTGAGTCTGGTTTTGCCGCTCCCTGTTTTCCAACAGAAGACAACTGTTTTGTCAGATCCTAGTCCCGATCCCATGAATCATTCCCCATGCCCAATCCCCAATCTTGCATCTAAAATAGCATGAGTTGGTTTTAAATACAGCAGGTCATCCCGTAATATTACTTAGTATTGCGGAGAAAAGGTTCATCGCGTCTTTATATTGCAGCGGATATTTTTTAATTAAGTATAAAGTTGCACGTCTTTTCAACAATCAGGTCAGACAATTTTCGATTTGAGATTTTCGATGGAATCAGCTATACCATGATGGTTGGGATCGCGGGTCTACCATCGCATTTTTTGAGGGAACAGGTGTCGGTTGAACGGCTAGCTCCTCTCAAGAGAGCTTGGAGTTTCTCAAATCCATCAAGTGTCGCCATGGAGGCGATCGCCCGTGAGGAAGATCTGCCTCGGCGAGATCGAGGTAAACTTAGTAATATTGGACTTAAGTTGTTTCTGAGATTAAAATGAATGTAGATATTAGCTAGAGAGACAAGCAATCCCCGAACAGTTCGCAGCGTAACAATTACCGCAGGAGCGAACTCTTAGCAAACTTTCTCATTCTGGCTGTTATCTCTGAGACCGCAAAGCTCACAGACAAGCTTAAATGAGAATGTGACGTTACGAACTTAATGTGATGTAATGTCAAAAGCAGCCCCAATTTTTCAAAATTGAGCTAACTTAACAAAGAAAGCCCCTGTTGCACTACTAAACCCGCAACGCTTCATTGGGGGCGATCGTCGGTCTCTCATGAGAGAGTTGCCGACTTACAACTAAAGCTCACAAGCTTTATTCAATCGCAGATTGCGTATGATTCAATTCAGGGAAACAGGGTAAAGATGGGTGCATCTACACGGATTGTATTGGTCTCAATTCCGGCAAGTCAAAAATTGTCTGCTAACTCTCTGGCAGACTGCGCCGCAGCCTTTAACCCAGATATCCACACAAAACAGCGCCGTTCGATCGCGCCCAAGTTTTTCCGGGCCGTTCTCAGGATTTAGCTGAGCCAGACATGAGTCAGTATTGTCAAGCTAAGCTGACAAAGTTTTCTAGGTTCTTGACAAAAAACGGAAAACAACTTCCATTTTTTGTGAGAACGGCTACAATCGTAAGGGTCTTTCCAAGATCCGATTCTCACAGTTTGGTGCTTCGACTCTCTGCTGTTACATTTGAGGCAGCAGACCCGCATCCAAGGTGGCGAAAATTTGCCGTGCAACTGTGATGTCTGACGACCAGAGTGAAAGCAGCAAGCAAATCAAAAGTTGGACACCCATAACAGAAAAGTTAGAGGGTTCCGTGCCAGAAAACTTGTACGGGTAAAACATCGAAGTGCCGAGTAAAAAAGCCAGTATTTTTTGAGGTGCGATCGCATCTCCGGGTTTGCTTTTCTGGGTCAGGTATCGCAGACGATGCGTTAACTAGCCCAAACAAGAAAAAGCCGCACGCTCAATCCGAGGTTGCGACGTTAAAGTCGGCGATCGAGTGAATGCGCTGGCTACTTCTTTCCCAGAGCTCGAACTTTGACTCATAAAATTGGTGCGGTTTCGGTTACTGCTTCACTTAGCAGACCGAAAATTCCACGATTTCTTCCTGCGGGAATGTCAATACTGGCTAACTTGTCTAAACTACAAACAGACACTATTCCACTGTTATTTATTCTTTAATTCAGGAGCATGAGGAAGGCGGCATGATCCAGGCTAACACCGTACTCGAAACCAAAATTACACCCAAAATGGAAACTATCGAGTTGCTGAGGAACGCCGAAAGCGTTCTACCTGAGAGCGAGTTGGAACTCTTTATCGACGAAGAAGACGATCGAGAAGATTTTCTAGACAACCCGTCTGAGGAGGACGACACTAAAGCTGGCAAAGGCGCGAAAGCCCGCCGTCGGGCTCAGGCAAAGAAAAAGCATTATACAGAAGACTCTATTCGTCTCTACCTGCAAGAAATCGGTCGGATTCGACTGTTGCGAGCAGACGAAGAGATTGAACTCGCCCGCAAGATTGCAGATTTGCTGGAATTGGAGCGAGTTCGAGAACAATTGCTCGAAGAGTTAGACCGCGAACCTAAAGACAACGAATGGGCTACTGCTGTAGACATGGCACTACCTGCATTCCGTCACCGACTCCACGTTGGTAGGCGCGCCAAGGAGAAGATGGTGCAATCAAACCTGCGTTTGGTGGTGTCGATCGCCAAAAAGTACATGAATCGCGGTTTGTCTTTCCAAGATTTGATTCAAGAAGGCTCTTTGGGTCTAATCCGGGCTGCTGAAAAATTCGACCACGAAAAAGGCTACAAGTTTTCCACCTACGCAACTTGGTGGATACGTCAAGCCATCACCAGAGCAATCGCCGATCAATCCCGGACTATCCGCCTCCCGGTTCACCTTTACGAAACCATCTCGCGGATTAAGAAAACTACCAAGCTGCTTTCTCAGGAAATGGGCCGCAAGCCTACGGAAGAAGAAATCGCCACCAAGATGGAGATGACGATCGAGAAGTTGCGCTTTATTGCTAAATCCGCACAGTTGCCAATTTCTTTAGAAACTCCGATCGGCAAAGAGGAAGACTCGCGTCTGGGAGACTTTATTGAATCTGACGGGGAAACGCCAGAAGATCAAGTCTCAAAGAACTTGCTCAGGGAAGATTTGGAAAGCGTTTTGGACACTCTCAGCCCCCGAGAACGGGATGTACTGAGGCTGCGTTACGGCTTAGATGACGGACGGATGAAGACCTTGGAGGAAATTGGTCAAATCTTTAACGTCACTCGCGAGAGGATTCGCCAAATCGAGGCTAAAGCCCTGCGGAAATTGCGCCATCCCAACCGTAACAGCATCTTAAAAGAATATATCCGCTAGAGCATTTGTCTCGCATCACCCAAAAGAGTGATTTACTCTTTTGGGGTGGAACCCCCTACCCCAAAAAGAGCGATCGCTGTTAAGCCTTGCGCTGCTGAATGCAGGGCTGCAATTCGCTATTTGCTGCGGGTAAATTCTCGTGCAAAAATTGCCCTGCTAAAAACGCACCGGCAAAATTTTGGGAGTCCCCAAAAGAACTCCCAAGCTTTGCAGTGTCTGAAAAGTTTTAACTAGAAAATTAGATCAGGCCCCAGAAGTGCAGCACGCCTTGACCGGAAACCAATTCAATGATGACAGCGGCAGAGAAACCAATCATTGCTAAACGACCGTTCCAATTTTCAGCTCCTGCGCTGAAGCCCCAGTTCCAAGCGTTGCGTTTTTGTTCTTGCATAGTGCGAACTCCCTTCATTAACTTTTGTAAGGCTCATGTTAATTAATATAACAGTTACTTGAAAAAAATGCAAGTTTGTGATGCGTGATATCGATCGCAAAGGTCGATCGACCTTTCTCCTGTTTCCTACCGAGGAAAAATCGCCAATTCGGTATCAGGATCGAACAAGTGAATTTTGTCATGGGCGATCGCCAGCCAAAGCTCCTCGCCCACACGGATCGATCGCTCAGGAGGCACCCGCACCTGCATCCGCACAGCCGGATCGTCAGTCAAACACACCCGCAAATAAGTTTCGTGTCCCAAAGCCTCCACAATTTCCACTTGTACAGACAGATTTTTGGTAGCAGGAGGGTTGATGCTGAGATGTTCCGGGCGAATGCCCAAAATCAGTCCTCGCCCGTCATATTTTTGTAGATTTTTCGCCCAAATATCGGGTAAAGTAAAGCGAAACTGCGGGTGAGAAATCAACAGCGGGGCGGTAAATTGGACAGGCAAAAAATTCATCGGCGGAGAACCGATAAACTCAGCCACAAATAGATTCGCCGGCTTGTTGTAAAGCTCTAGAGGCTTAGCGACTTGCTGAAGCTGGCCAGCATTCATAATCGCAATGCGATCGCCCATAGTCATCGCCTCAGTTTGGTCGTGAGTCACATAAATAGTGGTAGTGCCCAACTGCCGCTGCAACTGCACAATTTGCGATCGAGTTTCCGCCCTCAACTTCGCATCAAGATTTGATAGAGGTTCGTCCATCAAAAACACTTGAGGATTTCGAGCCATCGCCCTACCCAAAGCCACCCGCTGCTTTTGTCCTCCCGAAAGTTGTTTCGGCAAGCGATTTAAAAGCGGTTCTATTTGCAATAATTGAGCTACCGCCCTAACTCTTTCTCCTACCGCCTTTTCCCGTTCCGACAAATAGCGCAAACCCGGAGGAAGCTTGCGAGTTGCTCCCACTAAAAAGTCCTCCCCTAAAGTATATATTCGCTCTTTGCTTACAGTATTAGAAGCTAAATAATTAATCCCCTCTTCTATCTTATTCCTGATTAGTTCTACCTTCTCCCTTCTTCCTTTTTCTGTCACTGTCACTGTCTCTGCTTCCTCATTCCTTCTTCCCTCTTCCCTCTTCCCTCTTCCCTCTTCCCTCTTCCCTCTTCCTTCTTCCTTCTTCCCTCGGACTTCTTCCTTCTGTGAGCGGCGCAATCCAAAGGCGAGATTATCGTAGACTGTTAAGTGAGGATAGAGAGCATAATTTTGAAACACCATAGCGATATCTCGGTCTTTTGGAGGTAAATCATTAACGAGCCGATCGCCAATCCAGATATTGCCGGCTGTCAAAACTTCCAAACCTGCGATCGATCGCAGCAAAGTGCTTTTTCCGCAGCCCGAAGGCCCCACCAACACCATGAATTCCCCGTCGAGGACGGTCAGGTTAATCCGCCGCAAAACAGTGTTAGACGAAGAGCTAGGAGTCTCTGTTGAGACACTTTCTGCGACGTTGTTTGCTACTTTTTCCTGTTCTCCTTGGCGGAGGGGAAAACTTTTGTAGATATTTTCTAATACAACTTGCGCCATCAAACGATTTTAGATTTTAGATTTGGAGGAAGGAAGAAGGAAGAAGGAAGAGGGAAGAGGGAAGAATAATGGGAGAATTTCATTTTTGTAAAAATAATTTTTTCTTTTAGTGTGATCGTCCCCGGTCGCTTGCCGATCTAACCCTCGCGAGCGGGGACAGCACTATAAAAACAAAACTGAGATGCTCCCCAAATAATTACCCATTACCAATGACTACTGACTATTGACTACTGACTACTGACTACTGACTATTGACTATTGACTACTGATAACCTTGATAATTCTTTCACCAGGATTGAGGTCAAAAACCCGATCGCCCGGAGCATCCTTCCCCCAAAAAGCTATAGCATCAGTAGTCGATCGCAGCAAGCGGCCAGCACTCGTAAAAAGTTTAACATCCGTACCCGGAACAGCCCGCAGCAATCCAACCAAAGCATCTTTAGGCTCTGCAAAGCGAAAAGCTTGAGTGCCAATTTCGCCGCGGTTAGTCAGCCTGACAGAACCCGCAGGCATTCGTTTAGCCCAACCCAACTCCGAAATTAGCACCAGACTGTCCTCCCGGTCGATCGTAATACAACCCACCAACTGTTCCTGCTTCCGCAACCTGGTGACTTGAGAACCCTGGGCGGTGCGGCCCATGGGCGGCAGTTGTTCGTCATCAACATCAAATCGGAGGACTCGACCTCCCGAAGTTGCGACGACCACTTGGTCGCCAACTTTGCTGAGACTAGCATTACGCAGTCGATCGTCCTCCTTGAGTTTAACAACAGTCACGCCGCGATTAGTCAGCTCAGCAAATTCCTGCATCGGCAAGCGCTTAATTTTGCCTTGTTGAGTCAGAGTTACTAAATCCGCAGCCTCCGAATTTTCCGGCAAAATAAAGTGTGCAACTGTGATTTCCGAGAAAGCACGACCTGCACTTTCTTTAGTAGCACTGGGCGACAACAAACTAACAATCGGCGTTCCCCGGTCTTTTTGGCTGCTACTAGGAATATCAGCCACTTTCAGCGGATAAGCTTTGCCGTTAGGAATTAAGACGACCAAAGTGCGATCGGTTTTTGTCAGGTTTGCCGTCACAATAAAATCTTCATTTTTTTCTAAAGCTGAAACCGATTTTTCGCGACTTTTCGAGCGCGGGCGTTCCGCAGCGGGCAATCGTCTCACGTACTGCTTGTGCGAAAATTCAACAATAGTTTCCTCCGGTTCAATATCGGGCAATAAATTAGGTGAAATTGTTGCCGGCAACAAAGGCTTCACACCAGCATTTTTCTTGCCAGCCGGTTGTGTTTGAGCAGTTCTGGCGCGTCCGGTTCCATTGGCAAATTTAGTGCGACGTTCGTCAGCGTACTTGCGTTTTAGCGATCGCAATTCCTTCTTTAAAGCCTTCAAAAGTTCGCGCCTGTCGCTCAACAACCGCTGCAATTCTTGAATATTCCCCATCAACTCATCCAACTCAGACTGCAAATTTTGCCTTTCCATACCAGTCAGCCGACGCATCGGCATCGCCAAAATCGCATCAGCTTGACTTTCGCTCAGATTAAGGCGAACTTGGAAAGTTTGCTTAGCAGTAGTCCCGTCAGGAGCATTTCTGAGAATGTCGATCGCAGTATCAAGATTTGTCAAAGCCAACATTAAGCCTTGGACAATGTGACAGCGACGTTCTGCCGCCTGCAACTCGTAATTGTAGCGGCGGGTGAGAGTCACTTCTCGGAAATCGAGAAATTCTTGCAACAATTGTCTCAAGGTCAACTGTCGGGGTTGACCGTTGACAATTGCCAGCAAAATCGCGCCAAAATTTGTTTGCAGGTCAGTTTGTTGGTAAAGACGAGCCAGCACCGCCTCTGGTGTAAATTCTCGCTTGAGTTCAATTACCACTCGAATGCCTTCGCGATCGCTCTCGTCACGCAAATCAGAAATACCGTCGAGGCGGCCGGCATTCACCAACTCCGCCACCTTTTCAATCCAAGCCGCCTTATTTACCTGGAACGGAAACTCCGTCACGACGATCGCCGTTTTAGTGCGTACCTTGCGATTCCCAGGCACTTCTTCCACCCCAGCCACACCCCTGACCGCAATGCTACCTCGACCCTTAGTGTAGGCGTCAACAATGCCCTCTGTAGAGACGATTTCCCCTCCGGTAGGGAAATCCGGGCCCGGAATCAGTTCGATCAACTTCTCATCCGAGAGCTCGGGGTTTTCAATCAAAGCAATTAAACCGTCTACCACCTCGCCCAAATTGTGGGGCGGGATATTCGTAGCCATCCCGACAGCAATGCCAGTACAGCCGTTGAGCAACAGAAACGGCAACTGAGCAGGTAGGGCCGTCGGTTCCTGCTGCGAACTGTCAAAGTTATTAGTAAAATCTACAGTTGCGTCACCGACTTGGGTTAGCATGGCTTCGTGGGCGATCGATGCCAGCCTAGTTTCCGTGTAGCGCATCGCAGCAGCAGGGTCATTGTCCACCGAACCGAAATTGCCGTGACCCGCCAGCAAAGGATAGCGGCTCGAAAACTCCTGAGCCATTCGCACCAGAGCGTCGTAAACCGATTGGTCGCCGTGGGGGTGATATTTTCCCAAAACATCTCCAACTACCCGGGCGCACTTGCGGTAAGGTCGGTCTGGTGTCAAACCGAGTTCGTGCATCGCGTACAAAATTCGACGGTGCACAGGTTTTAAACCGTCGCGGACATCAGGCAAAGCTCGCCCGACGATCACACTCATGGCATATTCGAGGTACGATTGCTGCATCTCGGCGTGCAGAGGCGTAGAAATTACTTGCCCGGAAAGTAGGTTGAGTTGTTTAGCCATGAGTCCTTATGTCTAATTACTAGATAGCAGAATATCGGAGTATTCTGGGGTGAAACGGAGTGAACTAAAATCGATATGAGTAGCCGTCCTGTCGGTGAATAAACTTCACGTTTTTTATGGTAGAAACTCCAATACGAAACTGATTAATTAAAACCTCAAAACTCTTTGCAGTAGGTGTTTTCACTCGCGCCGTATAGGTTCCGGCTCGTGAATTCTTGCGGTCAGTATCCAGCGTGAACTTAACTGTATCGCCTGTTTTGACGTGCTTGTATCGTACTCGTGTATTTTTCACTGCTGGGAACCCGTGTTTGTTGACTCGTATTTCCTGCCTTGTGCCGTGCCCAAAACACGTGACAATCAGAGGCTGAGTTGTTCTCAATTGAATCGAGCGACCAGATTTCCCGACACAGGCGGCATCAATACTATGTGACTTCTCTAAGCCGCGGAGGCGGTTGAATTTAGTTCTGCCGCCCGTCCAACACTTCACCGTGTCGCATAGCTCTTTTGCCATCCTGACAATGGCAAAACGGGTTGAATTCACTGCTGCTACATCTTTAAGGGGTTGCTTGGCTTGTGCAAGAATACGTTGTAGCAGGTCGGGTTTGCCCGAAAGGAAATCTTGGATATCGCGATTCCCCTTCTTCTGGTTGCACGGAACACAGGAAAGAGCAAGGTTGCTGACTCGGTTTGACCCACCTTTTGATTTAGCCTGAATGTGTTCTACTTCCAGGGGGGTATCGGTTGCACCGCAGTACGAGCATTTTTGTTCCCACTTTTCTAGTAGATATTGCTTCACCTCATAGCCAGCCAGTTCACCCGCTTGATATTGCACTCCACTAATCTCAGGATTCTGCATCAGTTGTGTGTCAAACCGGACTTGCTCAATCTCAATCTCAGTGATGGGACTGTAGCGCATGAATCGCTTAATCCAAGTTTCTACCGTTTGAACTCTATGTCGCAAGCTGGGGGCTAACCATCCTGTAGGCTGCTTTCGATTAAAACGCTTTGCTCGATATCTAAGATTGCGCGAACGCCGCGAGCCTCGCACGCTAGCCCGTTGTTTGAGGTCAGCGCTGATTTGCAATCCTCGATGCTTTAGTTCCATGCCGAAGACAATATCTTCACCGCATTGAATGGCGAAACCCGTCCATTTAGAACCTGGATCTATTTTGAGCCGATAGGGTTTGAGTGTGGGATTGAGAATCTGTTGCTTGAGGACGATCGCAAACGGATATGATCTGTACACCGCTGCTTTTTGTTTGGTCAACAGCTCTCTAGCACGGGCAGGATGCACCATGTTGAGGAACGTCCTGTCGTGATTCAACAGGAAAACGTAATTAGCTTGAATTTGCATTTCTGCATCTGGGGACTTGGTAATGTTTGCATCGATTGGCTTACAGGCTTGTTACCAGGGTGCGGTGTTCCACGTTCAGAAGCTACGCGATGTTCCTCCCCTGACGCTTGAATCTTGCCCGAATTGATTGAGTCATGACCCTCCAGCGGCTATCACACTCTTGGTGTGTGTGAAATCTGGTGTAGCAGGGTACTCCGAATTACTCCGTTTCCCTCGAATTACTCCGCTTCTTTGCTACTCTATGTTGCCGACCTTTGTGCCTACCTGTCTATTTACCCGCCGCCGCGAGAAGGTTGATTCACAGTCATACTTTTCCTTATAATCGCTCACAAAGGCAGATCGTTCAGAATTCAGCCGGGTCAAATCTATCCGGGCGAACTCTCAAGCCTCTGACACCAGCTCGATAGCGGTCAAAACTGAGAATGGCGAATCCCCAACCATCCCCGCTATATTGGGTACTCCGATCCGAATGGGAAGGCCCGAGTAGGTCAATCAACATTGCTTGACTCTAAGAGCAAGAAAGAAAATAATTGTCAAGGCTCCGGGACTCCCATAGCAGTTACAAAAAGTAATGGAACTGCCCTCAACCTCAGTCCACCTTCATACCCCTATCCGAGCGATCGTCCCCAGTCTAAAATCTAAAATCTAAAATGGTACAAGTTGGAGTCCTGACCACAAGAGAGGATAAGCAGTAGCAATCCCGAAATTGTCTGCGATATTCGGGGGAGAGAGGGAGATTCTCGGTCGTCGGGGAGAAAATGTAACCGTGAAGGGGAATAGAGAATTCAAATATACAATTTAAATCGACAACAGGTTACTAAAAACTTGCTACCGGGGGATCGTGAGACGAGCGTCAGTGTCAGGTCTAGTTCTAAAAAACAACTAAACACTCTATCTAAGGTAGACAATTATTTGAAATATTCTAGTAGACTGTGGTAGATTGTAGTAATATCAATAGGTTCACCCTATTTTACGTTAAAGCATTTCCGCATCTAAGCGCGGATGTATTGTAGCAGACTGACTGAAGAATATACATCTAAAACCTGTTCAAAGTATGGACAGAACCACAAAAAGTTAGAAGGTAACCAACAGTTTGTCCTTCTTGCGGTCATGGCATCGGGCGTGATATGAATGGCACTTTTAGCCTTTTTTTAAAGGCTGTGACAGATCCGCGACACAAAGGCGTAAGATTGCATCTTACCAATTGTGCCATACACAGTAAAGGTTGATTTTCAGCTTCTACCGGGTTAAATGTATCTGTTTGTTTGTATGTAGTAGTCTAAATGATGGTAATGGATGCTTCTGGGCATCTGTACACCCTCTCACGGTAGTCGCTCAAGGAATATATGCGGGTTTTGCAGGGTTCCCGGCTGATGGCGCTAAAAACTCTGCATTTTTGACGGGGAATCTAATCCTCGTGCCGTGTTCCTCTTTTGACTCATGTCGCAAAGTTTCCATACTTCCCATATTTATTTATGAAAACCGTTCTGATTGTAGAGGACGATTTGGTTAATGCTCGAGTTTTTTCCAAAATACTTACTAAGCGGGGGGGCTTAGCTGTCAAGCACACGGAAAATGTTGAAGAGGTGATGCAGATTGCTGCGGCCGGCCAAGCTGATTTGATTTTAATGGACGTGTCTCTTTCGCGCAGCGTGTACCAGGGAAAATCTGTTGACGGCATTAAGATTACTCAACTGCTGAAAGCTGACCCGCAAACCGCCTCGCTGCCGATTATATTGGTGACGGCTCACGCGATGGCCGGTGATAGAGAAACTTTTCTGGATCAAAGCGGTGCCGACGGTTACATCTCTAAACCCGTAGTAGACCATCAAGAGTTTGTCGATCGGATCAAGGCTTTGCTCCCTGAGTGAGCGCACCATATTTGAAGAAGGAAGTTCAGCAACGGATTCGTCGGCTGTCGGATGTAACAAATGTAACGGAGGGAAGCCACGAAGTTTGTAGTTTAATACGCTTGGGTTAGCGGTCTTTTACCGAAAACTTGGCTTCTTCAGCCCCGTCCTTCTAGGACGGCTTTTATTTGATCGACTTTTTAAGAAAAGTCTTGATATTTCTTAAAGACCTAGTGTTCAATCTAACCTACGAATTCGTGCTTAAACCCACATCAGAACAAATAGTTATTTTCGCAGACTGGCTTGAATAATGCGAGCGTGTTTATAATACCATTTTGACAAAAGATTGCGACATAATAAATGTTTTGTTTGGTCGCTTGTACCATTGTGGTCAGGTGCGGCTCTGTCAAATTGTCGATATATAGCTACGAATTTTTCGTGGATCCACAGCCTACAACTAATGTTGTATTAATTTTGAAAATTGGTATTATAAGGAAGAAATAATTTTATTTATAGTTTGATTCAAACAATTAAAAATTTTAATTTTCAAGTTTTATTGAATTCTGATTTATGCCTGCGGCTGAATATCTTCTGCCTTCTTTTTTCGGGCGATTTGATGTGCCGATCGCACTTTCGCCTGTGAATTTTGAATTTTAAGTTTTGAAACCAAAAATTTAAGATTTTTCAACCAACGCTTGCGCCTGTTGGTTGGGAGGATCTCTCAAAAATTGCCGCGCAGTTCAGGATCGCTGGCTGCGCGGCAATCTATCTCAAAACACTCGTTTTAGTCTTCGTCCTCGTCGAAGTCGTAACCGATATCATCATCATCATCGGCGATCGCGCCTAAGGAATCATCATCAGTATCAGGGACAAAATCGTCCTCATCAACCTCAACTTCCTCAAAATCCTCCTCGGAGTCAACATCAGGGGCGCGGCCGACATCAAAAGGACTCTCGATCGTATACTTGCGGCGGGCAGTGCGATCGTCCAACACGACATCTTCCTGCAAATCCTGGATGTCGTCGTCAAAGACAGCACCCTCAAAACCGGCATCTTGAACGCTGGCATCCTCATAGGCATTGAATCCAGTTCCAGCAGGAATCAGGCGGCCGATGATCACGTTTTCCTTGAGGCCGCGCAGCCAGTCGGATTTGCCTTCGATCGCAGCTTCGGTGAGCACCCTTGTGGTTTCTTGGAAGGAAGC
>NZ_JAEQCB010000056.1:0-70877 GCF_020738785.1 Microcoleus sp. PH2017_05_CCC_O_A
GATGTGATGCAGTTGGCGATCGAACTTGAGGGACATCCCGACAACGTTGTCCCCGCTTTACTCGGAGGATGTCGCCTTGCTGCTAGCAATACACCCCCCCAACCCCCCCTTAGTAAGGGGGGGCTAAGAGAACAACTCCCCCTTAGCGAAGCGGGGCTAAGAGAATCACCCCCCCTTAGCAAGGGGGGGCAGGGGGGGGGTTCCTGGCAAATTTGCGACATTCCGTGGCATCCCGATCTCGTGCCCGTGGTAGCGATTCCCGATTTTGAACTTTCTACAGCCGAGGCGCGCCGAGTTTTGCCAACAGATTACAGCAGGGCTGACGCGATTTTCAATGCTGCACATCTCGGTTTGTTGGTGCGGGCTTTGGCTACGGGCGATCGCAATTGGCTGCGTTGCGCCCTCCAAGACAAAATTCACCAGCCTTACCGCCGATCTCTGATTCGGGGATATGAAGCGGTGCAAGAAGCAGCGTTGAATGCAGGGGCTTGTGGGATGGTAATTAGCGGTGCGGGGCCGACGCTTTTGGCTTTAACGGATGTTACTAATGCTGATGCGGTTGTGAGGGAAATGGCGGCGGCTTGGGGGGAATTTGGGGTGAAGGCTGATGTCAGGGCGATCGGGCTTGATACTGAAGGAGCACAAGTCTCCAGTTAGTTGAGTAGGACTTACATGGGAGTCCAGAAACCGGGTTTTTACGAAAATACCTGATTACAGCCCTCAGATTCGGTAAAAAACCCGGTTTCTTTGGTGGCGTGCGTGACTCCTGTTAGGTTAGCTTGATAAAAAATCTATTGTACGATCGAACTCCGATACTGCACAAATTGATAAATTAGTCAATAAAAAACTCGATGCACTGGAAACTGGGTTGTTTTGCGAAAATATATACTTGCTCAATACCTGAAATCTCAGTAAAAACCCAGTCTCTTGAGTATGAACGCGCAAGTCTCAAATTTAGGGTTGTAAATTTAAACAACAATTCTTTACATATTCCTGAAAAACAGAAGACAATTTAAACAAAATTTTATCCTCTTTTATCTTCCTTACTACATACCTTTGTTGTAAAGATTGTAAACCATTAATTAAATCCATTGATGATAAATCTAAACTCTGTCTTAAATATTCTCTGGATACAGGCTGCTCGAACTTACTTAATTCTAAAACAAGTTGCTGTTCAATAGGTGATATTCTCTTAAATAACTGGTGAAAGTTATATTGCATATCCTTGGTAATAATCAAGCTATTCTCGGCTAAAAACTCAGCAACCTCACCATCAAAAATCTTTTTAATTAAAATAGCAATACTTTTTAAATAAACCGGATTACCCTCATATAAATTAATTAATTTTAACCAACAGTCCTCATCTTTTAGTCCTGTACTTTTCAGAATTGCCACATCATCTAAATCTGATAACTCTAAACATTTAATCGGATATAATTCCTCATCTAAACACTCCATTTCCGCACATTGCTCTTGACTGATTAGAATCACATTACTTTGATGCTCAGTTTCTGCAATCATGGCGAACAAGTTTTGATAATCTTGATATTCAGATTTATATTGTCCGGCAAATTGACCGGGAATAAAGATATTATGAACATCATCAAGAATAATCAAACATTTTTTGTCTCTAAAAATATCTAATAATTGTTTTAACTTATCATCTATAGTTTGTTTAGCTTCTTGTTTACAAGCATTCAATAAATCATTAACCAATAACTCTAAAGATTTAGGGAATTTTAGGCTTGTCCAGATAATTACTTCAAATTCTTGTAGATTGAGATCGACAAACCTTTTAACTAGAGTAGTTTTACCAATTCCACTCAATCCCAATACTGAGATTAAACGAGTATTGTCATTGCTAATCGAATTATAAAGGGTTTTAACTTCAGATTCTCTTGCGTAAAAGTTGATTATTTGAGGTGCTACTGTTAAATCGTGATAATGTGATGTAGATTGAGTATTTATCTCACTTTCCTTGAGCTTATTTATTGGGCAGAGTTGATTTGATATTTGTGTAGGACAAAAATTATTATTACTGCCATTTATATTGTAAATATTAGAATTGTCAGATGATTCAATATATACTCTTTCTAAGCTAGAACAAAAATTAGATTTTTTTATATCCTCACCCAATATTTCAGATAAAAGTTGCCATAATTCAGCACCTACATCACCTACATAATTTTTAGTGACATGGCACTTCTGGGCGATATCATCATAGGTTTGTCTTTGCCAAGTCCCCTCAACTACAGCCCTTTGAACATCATCTAGGTGCTTTCCAGTTCGTTCAACCACTAGCCGATCGACAAATTGTAACAGTTGGCTTACATTCACAAAAGCTATAGAGGGTAAAGGTTTTACCCATTATAGCTTAACCTGATTCCTATTTTTTCCTATCTTTTCCTATTTTTTGCTTAATATTGTGTCACAAAACTCCAGTTGAAATCCGGCTTTTTCCGATCGCACTCCCATTTTTTCCGTTACCTATAATTTATTAGGATCATTTCTAAAATGACACAAGCAAAAGAAGAATTACTAACTGATACTCACTCACAAAATGATTGTATTGTTCTGGATCTTGAAGAATTTGACTTAAGTGACATAGGTTTACTCAAAAACACAGCACTTGGTAATGTTTTGGAAAAAAACTTTTCTTCCCGTTCATCGGGTCATCCCAAACATTCTAGCTATAGTTCTTATACAAAGCATAGTAAAGGTGCTTGGTAATATTTAACAATTATAACAAGGTCAAGTAGTATTAAATAGCTACAATTTGCCCCGAATAGTAGCTATTCAATCTAGACAAAAGTTAAATATTTTATGAAGACACGATAGAGTTATGACTGAATTTGTACCTAAACCCTTACATTCACTGGTTTGTAAAGTAGTATCCCGTTGCAATCTTAACTGTGATTATTGCTATATGTATCAGCATAGCGATCGAAGTTGGCAACAGCAACCTTTTAAAATGTCAGAAGCAACTATTACACAATTAGGTAAGAGAATTGATGAACATACCCAAAAACATCAATTATCAGAATTTGCTGTAATAATGCACGGTGGAGAACCTCTCTTAGCGGGATTAGAATATATTAAAACTTTTAAAGATATTATAACCACAAATATTCTCAACATAAAGTTAGAATTTGGTATACAAACTAACGGAGTTTTGTTAAACAATGAAATTTTAGATTTTTGTGTTTCTAATAATATCAGTATCGGCTTAAGTATGGATGGGAATCGAGAAGCTAACGATCTGCATCGCTTAGACCATCAAGGTAAATCTTCATTTTCCAGTTTGGAAAAAACTCTTGAATTATTAAGTAGCGATCGAGGACGTAAAATATGGACTGGTTTTTTATGTGTGATCGATCTCAACAACGATCCTGAAACAGTATATTCGTACTTATCACAACATAAGCCTCCTTTTATTGATTTTTTATTCCCTTTACATCACCACGATCTAAGACCTTTTGGTAAAGAACAATCTCTTGATGTAAGCCCTTATGCAGATTGGTTACTTAAGATTTTTAACATTTGGTATCATCAAAAACCTCAAACAATCAAAATCAGGAAATTTGAAGAAATTATTTCGCTAATGCTAGGATTGCAAGGGAATTCAGAAGAATGGGGTTTAGACCCTGTTGATTTTGCCGTTATTGAAACCAACGGTGATATTGAAGCAGTTGATTCTTTGAAAGTTACTTATCCCGAAGCTACCAAGTTAGGAATGAATATATTTACCCACAGTTTTGATGATATTTTTAACTCGCCAAAAGTTATTGAGCGTCAAGAAAAGTGGCAATATTTGAGTAAAAATTGTCAAGAATGTAACTTAGTTAAAGTTTGTGGTGGTGGTTATCTTCCCCATAGATACTCTCGCGAAAATTACTTTCATAATCCATCAGTGTATTGTTCCGATCTCAAAAAACTGATTACTACAATTCGCCGACAAGTAATTGAAGATATGCAAACAATAAAGAGGAAAAAAAATACGGAAGTTAAGTCAAACTTCCTTTGATTAAATTAGGGTTAATGCAATGAAAATCGAGCTGAATAGTAATACGATAAAAAAATTAGTTTCTCCTACAGGGGCTTCCGATCCATTAGTTCAAGTAATTTACTTGGCAGAATATCATAGAACTTTGCTAAGGTTAAGCAATCTCTATCAAAAACTGCGATCTGAATCACCTCCGTTAATTGACGATGATACCAACTTTCGTCAATCTTTTGAGTTGGTAAAATCTTTTTCTAAAAAAGCCCAAAGAAAGATTTTACGCTATCCATCCTTTAGTATTTGGTTAGATACCGCTTGGCAATTGGTGAACCGAAAAGCTCATATTCTTTTTCCAGAAATGCACATTAAGTTTCATCTGGAATCTTTCATAAACTTTATTTTAGCAATGGCAACATATGACAAGATAGAAAATTTTGAGTGTTATTTATATACCGATAGTGCTGGAATTATTGCCATACCCGGAACTGGAATTTATTTACAGCACCCTCAACATATTGCCTTTAAAAGATTGCGTTTTACTACCACAAATAATGACAAATTTAATATTTATACAGATGACAATCAAAAGTTGGAAATGATTCAAAATGAAATACCTCATCTCAATAATGGAATTGAATTAAATGGTTTTGATAGTGACTTACATTTAGGAGGTCGCTATGATTTAAGATTTGAAGAATTAACACCAAATACCACTATTAAATGGTTATCTAGTTTAGAGGAAGCTTGGTTTTGGATAGATAGTTGTTCAAGTTTATTAGCAAGTGAAATTCTCATGGGTGTCCAATCTTTAGTCCCCGTACATTCCCATGCTATTGATGTTCATATAAGCCAGACATTTCGTGAAATACCCGGACTTCTCATTTTATCTTGGATGTCAGATACCTCAGTAATAGTAGAAGCTTTAGTCCATGAATATCATCATCACAAACTTCATGCTTTATTAAATTTAGATCCAATCCTTGTAGAAGGTAGTCCAGAAGAAATTTATTATTCTCCTTGGCGTGATGATCCCCGGCCTCTCGGTGGTATTTTGCAGGGAACTTATGTATTTCAAGCTGTTTTAGAATTTGGGAATAAACTTCTGAAAACAGATATGCCTATTTTACAGGAAAAGCGTTTGCAACAAAGAGTATATACTGTTAAAAAACAACTGCAAACAGCACTTAAAGTTTTAAGAACAAATGCAGGATTTTCTTCGATTGGTCGAGGCTTGATTGAAGGAATAGAAGAAAATATCGATCGAGTTGAACCTGAAATTCCTCAAATAGAACAACAACTGATTGACTTGAGACTAAAAGAACATCAGCGGCAATGGGAAGCAGAAAATCCTAATTTAGTGGAAACTAAAATATTTCCCATTAAACTCTCTGTTGATTTGGAAAATAAGGACATCAATACAATATTAAGTCAATCGTGTCAATGGTTAGGAATTGCCCCAAATATTGATTTACGTCCCTTAACTTATCTAAGACAACCCTTGGATCCAATTCTTGAGACTTTAGTAGCTATTTACCACGATCGAGGCTTAAAAGAATTAGAAGAGATCTTAAAATCAACTCAGTTGGGAGATTCAATTTTATTGGACTTAATATGCGGACATACTGCTTATCTCGATCGAGACTATCAGAAAGCGGCAGAATTTTATCAAAGTTGTATCGAGCAATATCCTAATGCTCCTTATTTTTGGCAATGCTTTATGTTTGCATTGAGACATTTAAACCTGCTGGAAGATTGCGAGCTAATCTTACTTAACCTCGATAAACTTGTTGCTAATAGTTTAGCAATTCAAGAAATATTACGGCAAGATTTAAGCTCTGACAACAAAGTTCAATTGCTGGTTAAATCTGTGAAAAAATTAGTCAAGTAAAAAAAATATGAATTTAGCAAATTTGAACACGCATTTAGTAATAGGCAGACAAATATTTAGCGGAGGAAAACAAAATGTATACTTTAGTTTTAATTAGACATGGTGAGTGCGTATCTAATCAACCTAAAACACTCCTTGAAAATCATGAAGAAGATGTACTTACTTTAAAAGGATGTACTCAAGCAGAACGTACTGGACAAGCCTTAAAACCATTTCTTGTAGAAAGAAGTTTTAAGTTATATTCTTCTACTCTTGTTAGAGCAAAGTTATCAGCAGAGATTATCAAAAATGAGGTTAATTCTTTGATGGAAGTTAACTATGATGAGCGGTTAATTGAAAAAAATCTAGAAGAGTCCTATGAAGAGGCTTTTAGAAGATTTAATGATTTTGTGGGCGATGTAATATCAAAAGATAACGACCAAAACTTATTTTTGATAGTTACACATGGCAACTTAATTCAATCGGTAATTGGGAACATTTTAGAAGCTAAAGATTGTTCAATAATTGAAGTAACTAACTGCGGAATTTCTGTAGTAACAGATCGACGCCTTTGGGCTTGCAATATGATACTTCATTTAGTGGGAGTTCTGTGAATCAAGTATAAAATATTGCTCATTTTTAGGTGGGGATTACCATATTGAGTTAATTTGTAGGAGCGGATTAATATAATGAGTTTGGTAGAAAAAGTCATTAACAATATTCAAAGAAAAGACTTACAATATGTTATTGATTTAGAAAAAAAGATTTTGACTTCTAAATTAACTTTAGGTTGTCAAAATTTGTTAATAGATGTGGAGGATCGAGAAACCGCCCAACAATATTTCTATCTTCACACACTACCTATGTTAGAAGGACTAGGATTATTAGAGCAGCAGGAAAATGCTATTTTTTGGGGAACTGTACAACTATGTTTAGATTTACATCTAAGATATGTCGATTACATAATAGATGATGATAAAATAGACATAAGTAGATTATTAATTACGCAAAAATCTTATGATTATTTATTCCGAGCGCAAATGCTACTAAATCAAAGAGGCTATTTGTGGCGTTCCGAGCAAATAGCTATTTATACCCAATATTTTGACTATGAGAAAGAGGTTAATTCCGATCGATTTCATGATTTTGGTAGTTTGTGGAGAAGAGTATCTCCTCTATTTGTTATTTCTGGAAGTTACTTAAAATCTTGCAATCAAATAGTTGATTTTGATTTTTATTACAAACGGTATATAAGTTATTTGTTGCTCAAAGCAGATTGCTTGGATATTATTAAGGATATTTATAAACAAAAAACTCCGATTACCAATTTAGTATATAACTACGATAGTCAAATTGATAAGAATGTAATGTTGATGGCTGACACTATTAAGTCTATTGAGGTTAAATTAGATCGAGTTTTAACTCAAATCAAAAACCACATATTTAACAAACTTCCAATTTGGGCAATAATTATTGAAAGTTTGTTGTCTTAAAGTTTCGCGATCGGGTTCGTTCTGCAAAGTATGATTTATAACTTAATTATAACATTCGTTTCGCTCGCCGATGAGATATTCCAAAAATTAAGCGTCCTCTGCGGTTAAATAAAAAATTTAGTGATTTTGAATACAATTCCCGACTAAATAGCCGATCGCACTCTTCAATTTTGTCTGGGGATCTAAAGTTCACCTAAAGTTCCATGCCCGATCGCAAAACCCTCCCTAAAATAGAAGTTGCAGGACTATCGGTCTCATCGCCGATTCAGGAACACCTGAAAAATCCCAAACTAGCGAGCCACAAGACAGGGAGAACATCAAAATCATGGTAAACGCGCCGACAGGGGAAGCCCGCCTAGGCCAAACCGAGCAGGTACAAGCCTTAGACCGCGATTGTACGACTCTATCCCGTCATGTACTCCAGCAACTGCACAGCTTTTCAGCAGATGCTCAGGATTTGAGTGCCCTAATGAGTCGCATCGGATTGGCTGCAAAGTTGATCGCAAGGCGACTCAGCAGAGCCGGGTTAATGGAAGATGCTTTAGGGTTTACAGGGGCTGTAAACGTGCAGGGAGAATCTGTCAAAAAGATGGATATCTATGCTAATGAAGTGTTTATCTCGGTATTCCAGCAAAGTGGACTTGTCTGCCGCTTGGCTTCGGAGGAAATGGAAAAACCCTATTACATTCCTGAAAATTGTCCGATCGGGCGTTACAGTCTGCTCTACGATCCCATAGACGGTTCTTCCAATCTTGACATCAATCTCAATGTCGGCTCCATATTCAGCATCCGCAAGCAAGAGGGGGATGATGAAGACGGTTCTGCTGCCGATTTGCTCCAACACGGGCACAAACAAATCGCTGCCGGCTACGTGCTGTATGGGCCCAGTACAATGCTGGTTTATTCGATCGGGCAGGGCGTTCATTCATTTACCCTCGACCCCAGTTTAGGCGAGTTTATTCTATCAACCGAAAACATCAAGATTCCAGATAACGGCCCGATCTACAGTGTCAATGAAGGTAGCTTTTGGCAGTGGGAAGAATCTTATCGGGATTACATTCGCTACGTACATCGAAATCAAGGCTACACTGCTCGGTACGGCGGGGCTTTGGTGGGAGATTTTCACCGGATTTTATTTCAGGGAGGCGTGTTTTTGTATCCCGGAACCGTGAAAAACCCCGATGGCAAATTGCGTTTACTCTACGAGTCGGCTCCTTTGGCGTTTTTGATGGAGCAAGCCGGAGGGCGCGCTAGTACGGGTATTCAAGACATCTTGGACGTGGTGCCGACTAAAATTCACGAGCGCACGCCTTTGATTATTGGCAGTAAAGAAAATGTAGCGTTGGTTGAGTCTTTTATTAAAGAGCGATCGCGCAATCCCATAACACTTGAAGAGTGAAGTTAGTTGACAGTTGACAGTTGACAGTTGACAGTTGTCAATTGATAGTTGTTAGTTGTTAGTTATTAGACCGAAGTTGGAAGATAGTAAGAGGAAAAAAGGAAGAAGGAAGAAAGTTTTCACTGCCCATTACCAATTACCCATTACCCATTACCAATTATCCAAGTTTAGGAGTTAAATCAATGACGGACCAGACAAAGAATCACCTGTTAGAAATCAAAGAAATTGGCCAGAGTATCTGGATGGACAATTTGACTCGCAATCTGATCGAGTCCGGCGAACTCAAGCAGATGATTGAAAGTCGGGGACTGCGGGGGATCACATCTAATCCGGCGATTTTCGAGAAGGCGATCGCGGGTAATGTGATTTACGATGCTGATATTGAAGCGGGCATCCGGGCTGGTAAATCTGTACTCGAAATTTACGAATCTCTGGTATTTGCAGATATCCGCAATGCTTGTGACATCTTCGCCCCAGTTTACGCAGAGTCCAAGGGTTTGGACGGTTACATCAGTATCGAAGTGCCACCGACGATCGCGAATGACACAGAAAGTACAATTAGCGAAGCCTTGCGCTATTATCAGGCGATCGGAACTGCTCAAGGTTTGCCCGCCGTAGAGCGAGTCATCAGTGAAGGGATTAACGTTAACGTGACTTTGCTGTTCTCGGTTGACAGCTACGTCGAAACTTTCTGGGCGTACATTCGCGGTTTGGAAGCGCGGGCAGCTAAGGGTTTGGATGTGAGCAACATCGCTTCTGTTGCCAGTTTCTTCTTGAGCCGGATCGACATCAATATTGACGGCAAGATTGACGAGAAACTCAAAAACGTCACAGATATTTCCACCAAAGCCAAACTGGAAGCAGTGAAGGGGAAAATTGCGATCGCCAATGCCAAGGTAGCTTACCAGAAGTATAAAGAGATCGTCGCGAGCGATCGTTGGCAAGCATTAGCAGCAAAGGGAGCCGAAGTGCAGCGACTGCTGTGGGCGAGTACCAGCACTAAAAACCCCAACTACAGCGATGTGATGTATGTGGATGAGCTAATCGGCCCCGATACGGTGAACACTTTGCCACCGAACACCGTTGAAGCTTGTTTCGATCACTGCGATGTCGCGCCCCGGATTGAGAATAACGTTGCAGAAGCTTACAGTCTGATCGAAAGTCTCAAAGATCCCGACATCGACATCAACTTGGACAAAGTGATGGAAGACTTGCTCCTGGACGGGATCGAGAAATTCGTCAGCCCCTTCCAATCCCTGATGGATTCCTTGGAAGAGAAAGTTAAGAGGCTCGCACCCGTATAGTTCGCCGATTTGGTATCGGTAAGGGCAGAAACTCTCAGGAGTCTGAACACATAATCGTTTTGGCTCCTGAATCCTGATTAAATGCTCGTCCCCAATTATTGACGCGACTGAGATTATGGAAAATTTGTGTACGAACGTACACAATTCCCTTGTCAAAGAATATTTTGTGTACGAACGTACACAATTCCCTTGTCAAAGAATATCAAGTCCGCAAATTCCTGATTTTTCATACCTGACTGCTAAAGAAGTGTTATGTTAACTCCCCATACCATTCAACAAAGCGAGGAAGTCAACGCCCAACTGGATATCGCTGAACGGGCGAGGCTTCAACAACTCGAATCGATCGTAGAACAAGGACTTCATACTTTTTACGAAGTTGGCAAAGCCCTTGAGGAAATTCGGGAACAAAAACTGTACCGGGAAACCCACAAGAATTTTGAGGCTTATTGCCACGAAAAGTGGGGAATCACGAAACGAAGAGCTTATCAGTTCATTGACGCGGCTGAGATTATGGAAAATTTGTGTACGAACGTACACAATTCCCTTGTTAAAGAATATCAAATCCGCCCATTAAAGGGATTGCCCCCCGAGGTACAGCTAGAAATTTGGCAAGAAGCAGTAGAGTCATCGCCCAACGGGATTCCTACTGGTGCAGCAGTTCAGCGTTTGGTTGAACAGCGATTTCCATCGCTAGGAAGCGGGCGAACTCCCAAGGATACTGCTTCAGAATTGGAAAAATTGCGATCGGACAATCAACGCCTCAGACAGCAAATCCGAGAGCAAAACAGAGAGAGGGATCGGCGTGCTGCTGCTGTGGCGTTGGAAATGGAGCAACTTCGAGCCGAAAACAGGCAGCTAAAAGCTGAACTGCGACAACGAGATAAAGATTGGGAAGTTCGACTAGCTGCTGAAAGGGTTAAAATCCGGGCGGAAGTTATAGCGGAACTCAGAGAGGAAATCCGGGCGGAAGTCAAAGCCGAATATGAAGGGCAGATCAACTCTCTGACCCAGCAATTAGCAGAAATGACGGCAAATTATCATGCTGTACTGGCAAGATTAACAGCACTAGAACAAGGAAAATAAATGGTAACGATACTTGAAAATCCACTGCGGGTTGGTTTGCGAAAAGAACGGATGCCGGAACCGCAAATTCTGGTGATATTTGGAGCTTCCGGCGATCTCACCCAGCGCAAACTGGTACCAGCAATTTATCAGATGAAGCTCGATCGGCGTTTACCACCAGAAACTACCGTCGTGGGTGTGGCCCGCCGTCCCTGGAGTCACGATTACTTCCGAGAACAAATGCGGGAAGGCATCGAAGAATTTGGCGGCGGTATTAGCAATGAGGAATTGTGGCAAGATTTCGCCAAAGGTTTGTACTACTGTCCGGGCGACATTGACAACCCCGAAAGCTATCAAAAACTCAAAGCTTTCTTAGCCGAACTCGATGAAGAAAGGAGAACTCGCGGCAATCACATATTTTATCTGTCGGTTTCCCCGAACTTTTTCCCCGAAGCAATTCGGCAACTCGGCGCCGCTCAACTGCTGGCAGATCCAGTCAAACACCGCTTGGTAATTGAAAAACCCTTCGGCCGCGATTTGAGTTCGGCAAAAGCTCTCAACCGTGTGGTGCAGCAGGTTTGCCAAGAACAGCAAGTTTACCGGATCGACCACTATTTGGGTAAAGAAACTGTTCAGAATTTAATGGTGTTCCGGTTTGCTAATGCGATTTTTGAACCGCTGTGGAACCGCCAATTTGTGGATCACGTACAAATTACCGTTGCAGAAACTGTGGGCGTAGAAGACCGGGCCGGTTACTACGAATCCTCTGGGGCGTTGCGGGATATGCTGCAAAACCACTTGATGCAGATTTTCTGTCTGACGGCGATGGAACCGCCAAACTCCCTCGATGCTGACAGCATCCGCACCGAAAAGATGAAAGTTCTGCAAGCAACTCGCTTGGCGGATTTGAATAACTTAGAGTTTTCCGCGATTCGCGGTCAATATTCCGCAGGGTGGATGAAAGGCAAACCCGTGCCGGGTTATCACGAAGAACCGGGGGTTGCTCCCAACTCGACAACGCCGACTTTTGTGGCGATGAAGTTTATGATTGACAACTGGCGATGGCAGGGAGTGCCTTTCTACCTGCGGACTGGTAAGCGGTTGCCGAAAAAAGTTAGCGAAATTGCAATTCAGTTTCGGGAAGTGCCGCTGTTAATTTTTCAGTCGGCGGCCCAACAAACTACTCCTAACGTTTTGACGATGCGGGTGCATCCCAATGAGGGGATTTCGCTGAGGTTTGAGGCGAAAATGCCGGGGCCAGATTTGCGGACGCGGACGGTGGATATGGATTTTAGTTATGGTGCTTCGTTTGGGGTGACATCTTCGGATGCTTACGATCGCCTGTTGATTGATTGTATGCTGGGCGACCAAACTTTGTTTACCCGTTCTGATGAAGTGGAAGAAGCTTGGCGGGTGGTAACTCCGGCGCTGATGGCTTGGGAATCTTCCAACGACCAAAGTTTGGTTCCTAAATATGAAGCTGGTACTTGGGAACCGGCAGAAGCAGAATTAATGATTAACAGAGACGGCCGCAAGTGGCGACGACTTTAAAAGTCAATTGTCAGTTGTCAGTTGTCAGTTGTCAGTTGTCAGTTGTTAGTTGTTAGTTGTTAGTTGTTAGTTGTCATTAGGTAAGAGTTGCTAACTTAAGAATCATCAAGGACTAATTTAGTAATCCTAATGTTCGGGAACTCTTGCGTGATAGCAGTTGTGACCAATGACCAATGACCAATGACCAATGACCAATGACCAATGACCAATGTCCGATGCCCGATGCCCGATGCCCGATGCCCAATGACCAATAACCAATAACCAATAACCAATAACCAATAAGAAAGGAGAAAAAACCGATGACGATGACACCGATGAAAGCTCCGCCTCTGGTTTCGCTGCAAAACCCTAAAGATGTGTCGATCGACCAAATAGAGGCAGAACTGAGTAAAATCTGGGAAAGTTACAGAGAATCAGGATCGAAGGGCGATTTTCCGATCGCGACTAGGGCAGCAACTTTTACTTTTGTCGTGTACGAACCGGAAGAAACCCAGCAATTATTGGCGGATCTGGGATTTTATGACGGGCCTGTCGATGGTATTAGCGGGCCGATGACGGCATCTAGCATCAGGGCTGCTCAAAAAGCTTACGGAATGCCCAGAAGTGGCAAACCTAGCGCTGAATTGTTGGCGATGTTGCGCGAAGAAGTGGCTCGCAAAAATGCCAAGGGAGAGCTTTTGGGTTCGAGTGGCTTGGGTTCCGGGGGTTCGGGGGTGGCTGATGCGATCGTAGCTGCGAATCCCTGCCGGATTATTGCTCTGTGCCCGACGGCGGGAGAAGATACGGGCGTGCAGGCTCAAGTGGCTGCTTACTGTCCGGTGCACAAGCGCGGCAGCGGCAATCTGATCTGCTGCGAGTATATTACGCTGCGGGGTACGGAAGCTGCTCTGGAACGGGTGAGCGCGATCGTGACAGCGCTGACGATCGCGGATTTGCCGACTTTGTTATGGTGGAAAGCGAATCCCGATGCCGATCGAGGTTTGTTCCAGCGGCTGGCGGCAACTAGCAGTTCTGTGATTATCGACTCTAGCAGTTTTGCCGAGTCTGAAGCGGAATTGCTGTTGATGCAAAGTCTGATCGAGGAAGGAATTCCGATCGCGGATTTGAATTGGCGCAGGCTGGCGGCGTGGCAGGAGTTGGCTGCCGAGGCCTTCGATCCGCCGGAACGTAGGGCGGCAATTCGGGAGATCGATCGAGTGACGATCGATTACGAACAAGGCAATTCTACTCAAGCGCTGATGTATTTGGGCTGGCTGGCGAGCCGGCTTCAGTGGCGTCCGGTTGCTTTCAAGCAAGAAGAGGGCGATTACCAAATTAAGCGCATTAAATTCGCAGGTGCGGACGAACGGGTTGTAGAAGCCGAGTTAGCTGCGATTCCGATTGCCGATACGGGCGATGTCCCCGGCGATTTAATTGCTCTGCGTTTAAATTCTACGAACGAGAAAGCGGCCTGCGGTACGGTTCTGTGTTCGGAAACGGGGGGCTGTATGCGGATGGAAATGAAGGGAGGCGCTCAAACCGATCGATTTAACCAGGTGACTCCTCTGTTCGATCAGGTGACGGAACAGTTGCTGGGCCAGCACTTGCAGAGTTGGGGCCGGGATATGCTGTACGAGGAAAGTTTGGCGGTGACGGCTCAAATGCTGAAGTTGGCTAAGAGGTAAAGAGAAGTTCGGCAACGGATGCAAGTAACGGATGTAACGGATGTAACGGATAGAATAAGGAAGAAGGAATTGAGTTAATATAAAGTAGAGCAGGCAATGTCTGCTCTACTTTATATTCTTCTTTCTTTCTTCGCGTTCTTCGTGTCTTCGCGGTTCGTTAAAGCATTATTTAATAGATGAGAGAGCTACACTCATAACTTTATCAACTATCTGTTTTCAGTATTTATTGTAACTAACTAGAACTATGGCTTTAGTAATTGCTGGCGAACGAAGCGGGGCAGGAAAGACTACTGTAACGATCGCCCTTTTAGCTTATTTAATCCGCCGCGGCTTGAACGTGCAATCTTTTAAGGTCGGCCCTGACTACATTGACCCGATGTTTCATGCTTTTGTGACTGGCCGCCCCTGTCGGAATTTAGACCCGGTTTTAACGTCTGAATCTTATGTAAAAAAGTGTTTTTCCCGCCACATTCAAGATGTCGATTGTGCTTTGGTTGAAGGGGTAATGGGTTTATTTGATGGGGTTTCTCCAAAGAAGGAAGAAGGAAGAAGGAAGAGGGAAGAGGGAAGAGAGAAGAGGGAAGAAGAACAAAATTATCCTATTTCCTTTGCTTCTACGGCTCATGTTGCTTATTTGTTGAATTTGCCGATATTGTTTGTGATAGATTGCAGCCGGCTTTCTGGTTCTGTGGCTGCGATCGCCCACGGTTTTCGTTCTTTTAACCCAAATCTTAAGTTCGCGGGTTTGGTGCTCAATCGGGTGGCGAGCGATCGACATTTGGATCTGCTGACAGATGCTCTGGAACCGCTCAATTTACCGATTTTAGGAGTTTTGCGTAGGGATGAGGCTGTGACGATTCCCGATCGGCATTTGGGTTTGATTCCGGCCGAGGAGTTGCCGCATCTTCACGGTGCGATCGATAAATTGGCTGATTTGGCTGCTGTTAGTTTTGACTGGGAGCAACTTTTACCTTTATTGGCTGCAACTCCTCATGGGGGGGGTGAGGGGTCTGAGCAACTTTTGGGTAGATACAGTCTCCCTTACTCAATTGTAACTAAAAAAGATGATGTTGTCAACTGTTTGGAAAAAAAGTTTTCGGTGAGGATTGCAGTTGCGCGCGATCGGGCTTTTAATTTTTACTATCAGGACAATCTTGATTTGCTGGAAGAGTTGGGCGCCGAGTTGGTATTTTGGAGTCCGTTGGATGACTCGGTTTTTCCTGAGAATGTGCAGGGGTTGTATTTTGGCGGTGGTTTTCCCGAAGTGTTTGCTGGGGAATTAAGCGGTAATGTTTTAATTCGGGATGCTGTCAGAAGTGCGATTTTTTCGGGAATGCCGACTTATGCGGAGTGCGGCGGTTTGATGTACTTGTGCGATTCGATTGTAGACTTCGACGGGAATTCTTGGCAAGGAGTGGGAGTTTTGCCGGCTGTGGCTGCGATGGGAAAGCGTTTGACTCTGGGATATCGAGAAGCTGTGGCGGTGGGAGATAGTTTGGTGTTAACTGCGGGGGATGTGGTTTGGGGACATGAGTTTCATCGATCGCATTTAACAGTGGAACCAACTAATCCAATTTATCACAGTTGGAGGTACGGCAAACGGGGAGAAGTTGAGGCGGTTGCTGAAGGTTGGGGGGTTTATGGGGTGCACGCTGCTTATTTGCATTTGCACTGGGGTGCGAACCCTGATATTGCGGTTCGTTTTTTGCAGCAGTGTTCTAATTTTGATTGTAAGGGTGTTTTGGGCGATCGAGTGAATTAGATTTTTTTAACCGCAGAGGGCGCAGAGGGCGCAGAGAAGAGAGATAGAGGAGTATTTGTATTATGTTTTTGATGAAATGAGTGAGGAGGTGTTGGGATTTATGAGTACATCAGTTTCAATGAAGCAATTGCCGGCACAATGGATAACATCGGAGAATTTTCGGAGTTACGGTCAAGTTATTTCTGCGAGTTTTGATGGCAAGTCTTTTGATGATGAGGATGCTAAGTTAAATTTGCAAAATGGCATTCCTAGATTTTACATTATGCGGTTGCACGAGAAGGGTCGCAAGTTTGGTAAAATTACGCGGCACGTTGAATGTACTCAGTGTTTGGGTTCTCTGGAAGGGAAGGATTGGTTGATGGCTGTTGCGCCTCCTGGGGATAGCGATCGACCTAGTTTGGAGGATATTGTTGCTTTTCGGATTCCGGGTGATTGTTTTATTAAGTTAGATGTGGGGACTTGGCACGCGGGGCCTTATTTTGATGCTGATTTTGTGGATTTTTATAATCTGGAGTTGAGCGATACTAATGTGGTTGACCATTTTAGCTTTGATTTGGTGAAGCATCACAATCTGGAGTTTGAGATTGTCTAATGTTGGTGATTTGTCGTTGCGCTTTCTTCCTGGTGATTATTTTTCGTTATGGGTTGTTTTTTTGAGTAAGATTTTTTGACCGCAGAGGGCGCAGAGGGCACAGAGGAAGAGATGGAAGAGAAAGAAATAAATAGGATGTGTGAACAAAAGTATAGCATGGTTCTGCGCCGATGTCGTTTGTTGGGTGCGGGCGATCGCGAAACCGCATATCAGGAATGGGCGAACAGGAAATCGACATTCAAGGCAATTTAGTTAGTCCTCCGTTTGTGGAGTCGCACATTCATCTCGATTCTGCTTTGACTGCGGGGAACCGCGATGGAATCAAAGCGGCACTTTGTTTGAGGGAATTCAAATTTGGGGTGAACGCAAGCAAGGTTTAACTCTGGATGATGTCAAAAAACGGGCGATTGAAACTTTAAGGTTGCAAGCATCTCAAGGGATTTTGTTTGTCAGGAGTCACGCTGATGTTAGCGAACCGACGCTGACTGCTTTGCAAGGACTTTTGGAAGTACGAGAAGAAGTCAAAGATTGGATGACTTTGCAAGTTGTGGCTTTTCCCCAAGACGGGATTTATGGGAGTCCTGGAAACGACAAACTTTTAGATAAATCTCTGGATATGGGTGCGGATGCTGTGGGCGGGATTCCGCATTACGAGTTGACACGGGAAGATGGAGTAAAATCGGTTCACCGCATATTTGAACTTGCAGAAAAATACAATAAATTAATTGATATCCACTGCGATGAAATCGATGACGAACAGTCGAGATTTTTGGAAGTTGTAGCAGCTTGTGCGATTAGAAGCGGTGCGGGTTCGCGGGTGACAGCCAGTCACACGACAGCTTTCGGTTCCTACAACAATGCCTATGCTTTTAAGCTGATGGGAATTTTGCAAAAATCCCACATCAATTTCATCGCTAATCCTTTGATTAATATCACTCTGCAAGGGCGTGCGGATAGTTATCCCAAACGTCGCGGAGTGACGCGGGTTAAGGAGTTGTGGCAGCATGGATTGAATGTGAGTTTGGGGCACGACTGCGTGCAAGATCCGTGGTACAGTTTGGGTACGGGAAATATGTTAGATGTGGCTCACATGGCGGTTCATGTTTGTCAGATGACGGGAATGGCTGAGATTGCAGCTTGTTTTAATATGGTCACTGTCAACGGTGCTAAAACTCTCTATCTGGGAGATGATAATTATGGGATAGATGCGGGGAAACCTGCAAATTTGATTGTGTTGGATGCTGAGGATTGTTATGATGCAATTAGGAGGCGCGCTGCGGTTCGGTATGTGATTTCGCGGGGTAAGTTGCTAGCGGAAACTGTCCCAGCAAAAACTTGTTTTTTCTGACTGTCAACTTGCGGTTTTTTTTAGTAGTGCGCTGTACAAACAACAACTTTATCGATATAAAATATCAAGGGTTTTAGCTGGAAAAGCAACCTTGACTAATATCGTAAAAAATGATAGCTTTTAGATAAAATTAATCCTTCAAACACATATGAACGCTAAGTTTCAAGACCTAGAGTGCGATACAGATATTTTGCTTATAGAGAAAGATACTTTTACAGTTGAAAGATTTAAAGACCTAATGCGACAGAAGCTTGCTAAAAACCTTAATGAAATAATACCCAACTCGCGAGAGGTAAGAATGTTTTTTAAATTGTTTTATGATTGCTCTATTGGTGAACTAGATCTAAAAGTAGATAAAGGTCAATGGATTTTTCCTCCTGCAGGAATGACCTGTCAGCTTCTCAAAATCGGTTCCCAAGCTTGGCAAAAAGGTAAGCTAAGAGTAAAAGCCTATTTAAAATTTAATTTCTCTAGCGTGGAAGTGCAAATAAGTTGTGATTTTTGTCCTGATGAACCTGCCGAACCAGAATCTATTCTAGATGACATCCGCCAATCTGAAGAGTACAAAAAACTCGCTAATAACAACTGACCTCTGAAACTGCTAAACTATGAGTCAAGGTGCTATTCCCGATGAGAGTCCGAGAAACTTGCCAGAGCAACTGCTTCTGCAAGATGCAGTTGCTGGAAATAGCAAAGGTATTCAAGGCGGAGTGAATAATATGCTGGGAGATGCTCCCAGACTTGTGGCAATCTATGGTGGATATCCTGAACATTGGTATAAAATGACCAGCATTCAGTCTTTTATGATTGATGGAGCGTCTGTACAAGTTCATTGGTTTCGGAATAGTCAGACTCAGGAAAATGTAGAGTACAAGTTCAAACGTCAGTACCCGAAAATAGCTCCCAAGAATCTGTAATTAGGAAAGAAAAAAATATGATAATTCGCTGTATCGCTAATACAGGTGCATTGCTTCCTGATGATTACATAGAACCTACTATAGGTTACACAAGACAACTACAGTTCTCATTAACGGTAGGTCGTGAATATGTTGTTTATGCTTTTAGAGAATGGCGGGGAACTATTTGGTATTATATCTGCGATGATAATTACAGCTATTATCCCATGCAGAATCCGGCGCCACTGTTTGAAGTGGTTGATGACAGAGTTTCTAAGTATTGGCGGTTTAAACTTTCGCCCAATGGATTCTTGATGATAGCATTTGAACAGTGGTTTACCGATCCTTATTTTTATGATAAGCTGACGGATCAGGAAGAGGCGGAGGTTGAGATTTTTGATAAGGTTAAGGAATTGATGGATGCTGAGGATTTTGATTTGCCTCCCTTAGATGTCGCCGTTGAAAAATTGCGGGAAGCTGTCAGTGTTTGAGTTGAGAAAGAGAGAAGTTCAATTTAGTCTTTTTCGTGTGATTCACATACTTTTTCAACAAATGACATCGGAAACTGTTAAACTATGAAGCAAGGTGCTATTCCCGATGAGAGTCCGAGAAATTTACTAGAGCAACTGCTACTGCAAGATGCTAAAGCTGGTAATTGTAGAGCCATTCAGGGCGGATCTGACGATATACTAGGGGATGTTTCCAGACTGGTTGCCCTCTATGGAGGTAATCCCGAAGACTGGTACAAAATAACCAGCATTCAGGCTTTTGTAATTAATGGAGCTTCCGTACAAGTGCACTGGTTTGAAAACAGGGAAATTTTGCAACAAGTTGAATTAAAGTTTAAACGACAATATCCTAAAATAGCCCCTAAGAATTTATAGGTATACAAGTTATGATTGTTCGCTGTATTGCTAATACTGGAGAACTTCTACCGGAAAATTATATTGATCCTGCCCGAGGTTATACTAAAAAGGTTGAATTGCCGTTGACAGTTGGCAAGGAATATGTTGTTTATGCAATCCGATCGTGGCAGGGAAGAGTTTGGTACTATATTTGTGATGATAATTACACCTATTATCCCATACAGACTCCGGCACCGCTGTTTGAAGTAGTTGATAACCGAGTTTCTAAGTATTGGCAGTTTATGCTTGAGCCGAATGGGGTGTTAAGGTTTGCTTTTGAGCAGTGGTTTACTGACGCTTATTTTTATGATAAGCTGACAGACCAAGAAGAGGCGGAGGTGGAAATTTTTGATAAGGTTAAGGAATTGATGGATGCTGAGGTTTTTGATTTGCCTCCCTTAGATGTCGCCGTTGAGAAGTTGCGGGAAACTGTCAGTGTTTGAGTTGGGGAAAGTACGAGAGTAAATTGATTTTGTTAACCAGATTGACTAAGATAGCTTGAAATGGTATAAAATATCAAAGAGCAGAAATTGGTAAAATAAAATGGAAGAAAAAGTTAAAATCAATACAAGCTATGAGACACTAGACGGCGAAGATGATGTTTTGTTATTGGGGAAAGCTACTTTTACTGTTCGTCACTTGAAAGAGCTAACAGCTAGCAAGTTTTACAAGATAATGGTTCAGACTTATGTAGCAGAAACTAACAAGCGTGAGCAGTCGATAATTCAGTGGATACAATATCTGTCGATTAACGAAGAAACAAAAATTATGGGAGGGGATATAAACTGGAAATCGCCTCAAGAAGGAATTGATTGTCAAATTCTAAAAATTGGTTCTAAGGGTTGGCAAAAAGGAAAGCTTAAGATAGAAGTCAATGCAACTTTGCAGTCTTGGAAAACGCAGACATCCATAAAGTTTTGTCCTGATGAACCACCAGAGCCAAAATCACCTTTAGATGATATCCGACAATCCGAGGAATACAAAAAACTGAGCGATAATAAATGACAGCCCGATCGCCATTACAATAAAATAATCGATCGCACCCCGCCGCACTGATAAGGGAAAATAGAAAAATGACAAATATAGAAGAATATGTCGATCGCACCGCTGAACTGATAAACTTACCCATCAAACCGGAACATCGCCCCGGCGTTGTGGTAAACTTCGAGAGGATAGTGCAGATCGCCCGACTCGTTACAGAATTCCCCTTACCCCCAGAAATCGAAGCTGCACCAGTGTTTGAACCTTAGATTTTTTACCGCCGATGAACGCAGATGAAGCCAAATTTTTAGCAGGAGCGGATGCAGTCGCTACAGCATCCGCTGTTAAAAGTGGTAAAATTGCAGCGACAGCGGTTGTAAATGCTGCTTTAGAACGAATTGCCGATCGAGATAAAACACTCAATTGCTTTACTGCCATCACCGCAGAAAGTGCGATCGCAGCAGCCGAAAAGATAGATAATGCGATCGCGCGCAACGAAAACCCAGGCCCTTTAGCAGGCGTTCCCTTCGCGGTCAAAAACTTGTTCGATGTCAGCGGAATTACCACTCTAGCAGGGTCAAAAATCAACGCTGACAACCCTCCGGCGAGCCAAGACGCGGCGGGGGTCGCCCGACTCAGACAAGCCGGGGCTGTGCTTGTAGGCACGCTCAACATGGATGAGTACGCCTACGGTTTCGTCACGGAAAACAGCCACTACGGGCCAACTCGCAATCCCCGCGATACTGCGCGCATCGCCGGCGGTTCTAGCGGCGGTTCCGCAGCAGCAGTCGCCGCCGGTTTAGTTCCCTTCACCCTCGGTTCCGATACTAACGGTTCCATCCGCGTACCCGCTGCTTTGTGCGGTGTGTTTGGCTTTAAGCCTACTTACGGCCGTTTGTCAAGGGCCGGTGCTTTTTTGTTTTCGAGTAGTTTGGATTGCGTGGGGCCGTTCGGGCGATCGCTCCGAGACATCGCGCTACTGTATGATATCCTGCAAGGCCCAGATTCTCGCGATCCAGTTTGCACTCAACGCCCGCCAGAACTTACCTCGCCACAGTTAAATACAGGAATTGAAGGATTGCGAATTGCTGTTGCTGACGGCTATTTCGCTACTGGGGCCGAACCGGAAGCTATGGATGCTGTAGAAATAGTTGCCCGAACCTTGACAAATGTCTTGAATTGTGGTATTGAGACGGAAACAACAACAACAAACCCCCGAAAAATCGGGGGGCTTGCAACTGTCAGCATACCGGAATCCGATCGCGCGAGGGCGGCAGCGTTTATAATAACTGCTTGCGAGGGTGGAAACTTGCATTTGGAGAATTTGCGGACGCGCCCTCAAGACTTCGATCCCGCCACGCGCGATCGTTTTTTGGCTGGAACCCTGATTCCTGCGACATGGTACGTGCAAGCACAGAGATTCAGACAGTGGTATCGGTCTCAAATTCGTGCAATATTCCAACATACAGATATCATTCTCGCACCCGCCACGCCGATCGCAGCTCCTGAAATTGGCGTCGAGAAAATGGTCATCGCCGGACAAGAAACAAGAGTGCGTCCCAATCTGGGACTGTTCACCCAACCCCTATCATTTATAGGCTTGCCGGTGCTTTGCGTGCCCGTACAGCGGCCCGGCGCTTTGCCCTTGGGGGTACAAATTATTGGTGCTCCCTACAGCGAAGCGGTGATTCTCCGAGTCGCTGCGGTACTAGAATCGCAAGGCATTATATGTGCCGAATCAATTTAGTCCTAGTTCTAGGGTTTGTTGTTGCGGTGGAAGCGTCTCTTAGTCCTTCTAGCAATAGCTTTGCGCTTCTGCTTTTCGAGGGGGGTTTCAAAGTGGCGGTGCTTTCTCATGTCGGGGAAAATTCCCGCTTTGGAAACTTGTCGCTTAAACCGTCGTAGGGCTGACTCAATCCCTTCATTTTCGCCGATTACAACTTGGGTCATTCTTTCTCCTTTGGTTCGTTAGATCAAGTTTTATCATATCAAGGTTTCTGGCGGCGCGACCTGTTGGATGTCGGGCGATCGACCAAAACCCCAAAATTATACCAGAAAATAGGTTCTTCATTCAGTTGATAGTTGACAATTGACAGTTGACAGTTAATTGACAGTTGACTACTGACCAACTGACCAACTGACCAACGTATCCGCTCAATAAATCGGGGTAAATCGCTCAATGATGAGCGTTAAATATCGCAAAATCGTTCCAAACGCAGTACTCTACCCCGAGCTATTGAGCGGATACTGACCAACTGTCAACTGTCAACTGTCAACTGTCAACTGACCAACTGATTTTCCTGGCGCAGGTAAGCTTGAATAAACGGCTCTAATTCGCCGTTCATCACATCTAAGACGGCAGTTGTTTCCACTCCAGTCCGCAAATCCTTGACCATTTGATAGGGGTGAAACACGTAGTTGCGAATTTGGTTGCCCCAAGCCGCCTCTACCATATCGCCGCGAATCTCGGCAATTTCGGCGGCGCGCTGTTCCCTAGCAACCACCAACAGCCTAGCTTTGAGTAAGGCGAGAGCTTTTTCTTTATTTTGCAACTGACTGCGTTCTTCGGTACAGCGGACGGCTAAACCAGTCGGAAGGTGAACGATGCGGACAGCCGTTTCTACCTTGTTAACATTTTGTCCGCCCTTGCCGCCTGCGCGAGAAGTCGTGACTTCCAAATCTTTTTCTGGAATATCCAGTTTAACGGATCGATCGAGCACCGGCATCACTTCCACGCCCGCAAAACTTGTTTGACGCTTGTCATTAGCGTTAAACGGCGAAATTCTCACCAAACGGTGAGTACCTTTTTCCGACCTCATGTAGCCGTAAGCGTAGCGGCCGACAATTTCCAAAGAGGCAGATTTAACACCTGCTTCCTCTCCCTCAGAAATCTCGGTTAAATGTACCTTGTAACCCTGACTTTCACCCCAGCGGGTGTACATCCGCAGCAGCATTTCGGCCCAATCTTGAGCATCTGTACCGCCGGCCCCGGCGTTAATTGTCAAAACCGCGCCGCCTTCGTCGTAGGGCCCAGAGAGTAATTGTTGCAGTTCCCACTGGTCAAGTTCGCGGGTTAATTGGGAAAGACTCGATGAGGCTTCTTGGAACAGGGACTCGTCTGCGTCTAACTCCAGCAGTTCTAAAATAGCTCTAGCGTCTTCTAGGCTAGTCTGCCAGCCGTGGTATTGGTCTAAATGAGATTTGAAGTCATTCAGTTCTTGGAGGGTTCCTTGAGCTTGTTCTTGGTCGTCCCAGAATGCCGGTTGGGCGCAGATTTGCTCTAAATCTTGGATTTTGGCTGTGAGTGCGGGGATGTCAAAGATAGTCCTGGGTGGTACCCAGTCGATCGGACAATGTTTCAATATCGTGTTTGATGTCTAGAACTTCCACTGTGAGTTCTCCTAGTTTTGTGGTGTCTTGTCGATTTTAGCTGAAATTGGGTTCAATCTGTGCAAATCAATTTTTCAGCAGCAGACCAGCTTTGATGAATGGGTCAATCTTGCCGTCGAGTACCTCGGCGACGGCTGTTGTTTCGATTCCTGTACGGAAATCCAGAACTTTGTCCTGGTTTGCGCTGTCGCTGGCAAATTGATATTCTCGAATTGGTTGGTTGAGGAATGTTTTTAGCCGATCGCACTGAATGTCTGCAAGCTGCTGAACTCCTTGCCTTTGCATAATAGCAAACAGTTTGCTCTTGAGAACCGCCAAAGCCTTGTCTTTATTTTGCATTTGAGTGCGACATCCGTCACAAATGGCAGAAATACCAGTAGGAATATGCACAATTTTCACCCATGCTTTGGTTCCGTTAGTATTCTGATTGAGATTGGGTAATATGGCTCTTAAATCCTGCTGTGCAATCTCCAATTGCACGTACATTGGCAAAATTTCCACCGTCGCTGTAGAAGAGAGTCGCATTATGGTAATATTAAAAGGCGATTTCCGTTTAAGTCGGTGTATTCCGGTTTCTGACTTGAGATAGCCGCAAGCGTAACGTCCGTCTATTTCCAAGGTTGTAGAAATAATTCCTATTTCAGGCGCTGGGGAAGATTCAACGTCCGCAACTTGGTAGCCTCGGCTTAGTCCCCACATAATATACATTCTGAGCAACATTTCTGCCCAGTATTGAGCATCGATACCGTTTGTTCCGGCCTTAATTATGAGGTAGGCTCCATTTTTGTCGCAAGGCCCGCTCAAGGATTGCTCTATTTCATACTCTTGGAGAGAGTGGTTTAGTTGAGCTAAATTAGTTTGAAGTTCTTGCTCTAGTTCGTCGTCTGCTTGAAATTCGAGTAACTCCAGTGCTGCTGTAGCATCTGCCAAAATTGTTTGGCACTGGTTGAGTTTTGCCTGATAGGATTGGAGTGCGTCTAGTTCTTGGAGTGGTCGTTCAACTCTGTTGATGCTGTTGCCAGATTCCGGCTGTGCTGCTAGCTGTTGTAACTTTTGGCTTTCGGCGGTTAAGGCTGAGTCAAAGACAGTCTTGTAGGTTGGTTAGTCGATCGCACAAAATTTCGATATTGTGTTTGGTCTCTAGAATTTCCACTGTGATTTCTCCAGCGGATGCAAGCGGGAATTGTCAAGGTAATAAAAAACCGCAGCCGGATGTCGATCGCGCTGCGGTTGTTTTTAAGCTAAACTTTCAATGATTAATCGCGACCGTTGAGAGCAATCATCAGGCGCAGAATGAAGATGAACAAGTTGATGTAAGTCAAGTACATCGACAGGGCGGCGGGCAAATACTGGTCGTCGTGGTAGGTGCGAGGTAAGATGTAAAAATCGACGATCGCAGCACCAGCAAATATAAACACGCCGATGCCAGAAATGCCAATTTCCAACCAAGTTGGGGTGTAAACGCCAAACAGCGACAGCAGAAATTGACCGCCAACGACTACTAACAAAGCAATGACACCTAAACTGATAGTCTTGGTGAGGGCCATGCCGTCTGCTTCCGACAAGTTGGAGCCTATTTGGCGGGCGGCGATGAAAGTAATGCCGCAGCCGAGGGCTGCAAAACCGATGCCGCCGATACCGACGCCTTGGGTTCTGAGGGCTGTAAATACCAATCCGCTGAGGGTGTAGCCGGAAAGCAGGCTGTAGGTAGCCAGCAGGGGCAAGGCGGTGTTTTTGTTGTTTTGTTCGGCGGCGGCGCTGGCGACGAAGAACAGAATTAATTCTAGGACGATCGCAGCAATAAACGTGGGAAAGAAGATACCGGGATAGTTGCGGATGACTCCGAGGCCGCCGTAGGTGCCGACAGCAGTTAAGACAAGTCCGCCGCCCACGAAGGGGAGAGCGTTAGCGATGACGTTGGGGCCAACCAGCGCGTGGTTTTTGGCCTCGCGCACGGCTTCGCGGAAGTTGCTGGTGTTACTCACGAGGATGTTACCTAATTTTGGCTGAGATTTGCTATCTATATTTTGACAGCTTTACAGTTTGTTGACAAAACATGAAGTAGTTTAAAGATTTGATAAAGAACGGGGGTGAGATCACTTCCTACCTGGAAGTGATTGTTTATAATCAACGCCGTACCAGTAAATCTCCACCCTGCGGTCGTTGTCGGGGAACGATGTCTGAGACCGTTGTCAGTCGTCGTAGAGCTATAATTGAGGTTAAAGTACCGGTGCTATTGCCGGCGATGGGCAACCTAAAAGTCGATCGCATTGCAAATATATAGCTGAAGTTAATCAATTTGGAATTTGGGATTTACGATTTGGGATTGAGCAGTTTATGATTGAGTCAGGGACTCCCATTGATTTTAGGTTTTTGATTGGTGACTTAGTTGAAACTACAGCCCGGAAATCTGAATCATCTCAACTATAAAATAAATCTTAAATTTTTAAGCGGTTGGGTGGGTTGCGAAAGTGGTCGAGACAGGGTATGTAAAGCAAATTAATCGTGAAAGTATTTAGTTCGATCGACAAAATGCCAAACAGGTAATATCTAATGCCCACCTTTTTTGCTCGCACATTATTCCCACCTGCCGCCGGAATTCTATTGGCGGCAACTACCCTTATTTCCGGCGGTCAAGCTGCCCTTGCAGCTAATGTCAGTGCCGTTTCTACTGCCACTTCATCGCAGGGTTCAGAACATTTGCTGCTGGCTCTGACTGGTCAATCCGCCCAAGGTACAATTTTACCGAGCCCGAACTCGGGAACGGTAAACCGGGCGGCTGGGCCGGTGAAAATTCCTGAGCCTTCAATGCTGGCGGGGTTGGTTTTAGTCGCCGGTTCGCTGGTGATGACTCGCCGGAGAGGGAGAGTTAAACAGGAGAGTTTTGGCAAAAATCAAAGTTTTTAGATTGTTAAGAGTAGATGCAACACAGGGAAGATGCCTGTGCCACAATTCAGGACACAGGGAAGATGCCTGTGCCACGATCCAGGCTAGTGAATCTCGATGTGAACTACCCGACTCTCACCCTATCGGGTAGAGAGCGGGCTTCCAGCTTCAAGGGGAACCGCGTTCGACAAGACCGAAATCTTGCCACCACGACTTACATTCCCTCCACTGGCAGCAGCACTCGTTCCTAATGCCAAAAACCGCAAGGCTTCATCTCTGATATTTTTTGCCGCATTTACGTCGCGATCGTTTCGAGATTTACATTTAGGACAATCCCAATGACGAACATCCAATGGCATCTCAAATACTTTGTGCAGACAATTATTGCAAGTTTTGGAGCTAGGGAAAAATCGCTCAACCTCAATATAGGTTTTCCCATCTTTCTCAGCTTTGTACTTGAGCATTGTTCCGAACATCCCCCAGCCAGCATCGCTAATTGCTTTGGCTAGACAGTGGTTGCGTACCATGCCTTTGACATTTAGATCTTCTACTGCAATGACTTGGTTTTCGTCTACTATCTTGCGGGACAGTTTGTGCAGAAAATCCTCGCGAACACGTTTGATTTTAGAGTGGACTTTAGCCACTAATCTTCTAGCTTTGTTTCTAGTGCTACTTCCTTTCTGTTTACGACTGAGTTTTTGCTGTTTGCGCTTGAGGTTTTTGCTATGTTTCTTGAGGTGACGAGGGTTTTTATACTTACTGCCATCGCTAGTTACACAGAAGTCAATCAAACCTACATCTAAACCAATTGCCTTGCCTTTCGCAGTAGTTTCTACGCTCTTGATGCCATCATCAACCAAGATAGAAGCAAAATACTTTCCATCTGGGTTTTTAGATACGGTAACAGTCTTAACTGTGCCATCAAAAGTGCGATGAACTTTGCAATTCACTTCACCAATGATAGGTAGCTTGATCGACTTTTCGCCAACCTTGACATTCTGAGGATAGCTGACAGATTGCCGACCGTGCTTTGATTTGAAGCTAGGGAATCCAGCTTTTTTCTCAAAGAAGTTTTGGTAGGCAACAGACAGATTTAGCGCAACAACCTGTAGAGATTGCGAGTAAGCCCCTTTCTTCAGCCAAGGATATTCTATTTTTAGCTGAGGTAATAAACCTTGGATCGCACCTCGACTTAGCCCCTTACCCGTAGCCTTGTATGTTTCCTGACTCATATTTAGGCTGTAATTCCACAACCAACGCGAACAGCCGAAAGCACCAGCAAAATACTGCTGCTGTTCGGCTGTCGGATATAGTCGGAACTTGTAAGCCTGATACATTATCATTAACCAAGGTTGCTGATAATATTATAGCTGATATACAAAGAAAATGCAAGGAGTTTGCTCATCTCGTCGCCGAGGAGCCCATCTCTCTATGGCTTACGCCTAGTAGCTTGTGGGCAAATGGGACTCCTCACCTCGCTCGGCTTTCATCCCGACGCTCACGCCCTGCGTTAGAGCGCGGGACTTCCCGCGTGTCCGTTAAGGATTTTAGCCGATCGCGTCGCGCAGAGCATTTTTAGTCATAGCTGCGATCGACTGTTCGGTAGCTTTCGGCAAATGATAGTATTTCCCGCCAGAAGTCTTGGCCAACTCCTTCGCAAAGCCGGTCGAAATAAACTTGCTCTCGGTATCAATCACCAGCAACTGCATTCCCAAACCGCGAATTTTGGCAGCAATTTCTAGCAACTCCTTCTTAATATCCGGCTTTTCGCCATCTAAAATCGGTTCGCCCAAAGAACGAGCCAAAGGAATATTACCGCGTCCGTCAGTAATCGCGACAATCGCCACTTGACCGATATCTCCAGACTGCCGCGCATTAACTCCCACGCGCACCGCCTGAGTCAAACCGTGGGCCAGGGGGGAACCGCCGCCGCAGGGCAATCGTTCCAAACGCTTGCGGGCCAAGGCTATCGATCGAGTCGGCGGTAACAATACTTCTGCTTGTTCTCCGCGAAAGGGAATCAGCGCAACTTGGTCGCGACTTTGATAAGCTTCGGTGAGTAGCTGCATGACAGCACCTTTGGCCGACTGCATCCGGTTGAGCGCCATGGAACCCGAAGCATCCACGACAAATACGACTAAAGCTCCAGCTTTTCGGGCTAAGCGCTTCGCCCGAATGTCTCCCTGTTCCACAAATACCCGCTTATCTCGATTTGGGCTGGAACTCGCCGCGGGTTCCTGGTCTGAATTCCTTTGGCGGCGGGCTTTTTGGTAAGGTGCGGCGGCCCTAAGAGTCGCGTCAACGGCGATGCGACGGACTGGGCCTTTGGGCAATATTGGCTTGACGTAACGGCCTCTATCTTCGGAGAAAATGGTGGTTCTGCTGCCGGATTTGCCTTGTTTGTTGGCGGATTGTTGGGCGAATAAAAGCACGCTGGGGTCGAGAATTACGCCTTCGGGGTCAAACAGAAATTCTTCGGGAATGGTATCTTGCTCTGGTTCTTCTTGAGGTTCGGGGTTGTCTTCATCCTCTTGATTTTCTTCGTCTTCTTGCTCGTTTTCTGGTTCGTCTTGTTCTTGTTCTGACTGCTTTTGGGGTGGTGGCGGCGGGGGAGGAGGAGAGTTTTCGTCTGGGGGAGATTGGATGACGGTGGCGCGGGGTACGATGACTAATTCTACGGCGCGGCGCAAGTCTTCGGCGTTAACTTCTGTACGTCCTTCGATGGCGGCGCAGGCGCGGGCGACGCGCACTGCGAATATTTCGGCGCGGTGTCCTTGAACTGCGCCGCGGATGGCTTCTTCTACTAAGTAGGCAACTTGTTCGCGTTTAATGGTGACATCTTTGAGCCATTCTCTGGCGAGGATGATTTGGGTTTTGAGGTTGTCGGTGTCTTCGGCGTATTGGTTGAGAAATTCTTGGGGCGAGCTGGAGTAGGATAAAGCTTGTTCTACTGCGTAGACTCTTTCTTGTAGTTCGAGGGCTGCGTCGGCGGAAAGGACGATCGCGATGCGATCGAGCAAATGTTCTCTGAGGGGGCCTTCTTCGGGGTTGTAGGTGGCAATGAACAGAGGTTTGCAGGGATGTTGGAAGCTAATTCCTTCGCGCTCTATTTGGTTGCGGCCTTCGGTTAATACTGTGAGCAATTGGTTGGAAATATTGTCATCGAGGAGGTTAATTTCGTCTACATAAAGTACGCCTCGATTTGCTTGGGCTAAGAGTCCGGGTTGAAATACAGTTTGACCGAATTTTACTGATTGTTCGACATCGACTGAACCTAAGAGTCTGTCTTCGGTGACACCGAGAGGAATTTGAATGAATGGTGTGGGAATTATTTCGGTGGCTGGATTTGTATTTGTGGAACGGGCATCTTGCCCGTTTTCTTCTGACAGGTCAGAGGCATTTTCTGCAATAATCTCATCAGGTTCAGCGTTGCAAAAAGAGTCTTTGACAATTTCAATTGGTGGCAGTAGGGAATGCAAGGCGCGGGCCATTACTGATTTTGCTGTACCGCGGCGTCCGGCGATCGCAACTCCTCCCAATCCGGGATCTACTGCTGCCAACAGCAGGGCTAATTTGATTGCTTCTTGCCCAACTACGGCGGTGAGGGGAAAGGATGCTGTGGAAGGGCTAAGGCTGGCTGCGGGCATAGGATTTTCTGATTTTCGGATCTAAAAATTTGAACTTAATGTTTAGGTTACTGCTTGAAGTATTTTAACTTCTAAGGGGAGAATCACGGTAAAAGTTGAGCCGACTCCGATTTCTGATGCGAGCTCGATTTTGCCTTGCATCAGGGTAACGAGCCGCGATACTATAGCTAATCCCAAACCGGTGCTGTCGGGGGGAAAGTGCTGTTGGCCGGCTTCTGAGGCTTGAAAGAATGGCTCAAAGATGCGGTTGGTATGTGCGGGAGCGATGCCGATGCCGGTATCTGTAATGGCGATCGACCAATTTGCATCGACCGCACGGCAGCAACTTAATTCAATGCTACCAGCTTCTGTGTAGCGAATGGCATTGCTCAGCAGGTTAGTGAGAATTTGTTGCAGCCGCTGTGCGTCGGCGATTACTTGTGTGGGGGCGCAGTCGCTGGTAACAGCGAGCTTTAATCCTTTAGCATCAGCTATTGGCTGCATCATTTCTACTACGGTACTAATTATAGATCGTACATTAGTTTGCCGCAGGTTAAGTTTAATTTTGCCGGCATCGGCGCGAGAAAGTTCTAGGGTATCGTTAATCAGGCGCAGCAACTGTCTGCCGTTGCGCAATACTCGCTCGATGTGTTCGATGCCGGGGAGAGTATCTTTGATTTCGGCTTGCCATTTTTCTTGGCGCAAAAATAGTTCGGAATAACCGATAATTGAGTTGAGGGGAGTTTTGAGTTCGTGAGCTAAATGGTAGAGGTTTTCTTGGTTGACGCTGACCAGGCGAGAGAGTTCTTGATTGTTCAGTTCTAACTGAGTTTGGATTTGTTGAAGTTCCTGGAGCCTCTGAGCGACGTAGCTATCGAAACACTGGGCAATTGCTTCGTCTACTACGGCATCTATGAGCCGAAAAGCTCTGAATACGTCGGCGGTGGTTCCTGCTAGCAATGGTGCTTCTAAGTGGGAGAATATTACTTGACGCAATAAATGGTATTCCCGAGCTACTTCTGCGGCATCGTAGCCTTGTTCTGCTCGCAGAAACCCGTGGTCTAAACTGGCTTCAATTATTGCTTTTATGTCGCTGTTTTGAGATTGTGAAAGCACTGTGACCATCGCCCCCAACAGGTGAGGTATGTGATTTTCGATCGCAGAGTGTGGCAAGGTGTCAGCGCTTTCTATTTTCCGATCCAAGCGTACTGCTTCAATCCAGTTTTTGAGGATGGTATCGGTTTTGTCGGCGAGCAGTTGGCTGTAGTCCATAATGTCTGCGTGGGGGCGAAGTTTGGCAGATATTCCCCATGTTTCATTGTAGTTGAGCGATCGCCCGATCGCCATACCAAATTTTGGGAGCTCGCGAGCCTGCCAAAAGAAGTAGTTTCGCTCTAATTTTTCCCTGTGCTGCAACTCTCACTATGAATACATTCCAGCTTGGTGCTGCCAAAAAGAGCACTTAAACTTATTGACCTAATAGCCATAAAGTAGTATAATCCCTCAATCCGAGAGGTTTGAATTTTTAATTTTTAATTTTGTCAGGGGACTAAATGGAAAACGTGCAAGCTGCGATCGCTGCGGCCACATTTATCGGTGTAGTTTTCTTAATAATTACAGAATGGATACACCTCACAATTGCCGCATTTCTGGGAGCGCTGATTCTGGTTTTCACCCACGTAATGACGTTAAAGGATGCGATCGAATATATTAGTCGCAGTCACGGAACGCTGGGCTTGTTTTTTGGAGTCATGGTCATGGTGAGAGCCTTTGAGCCTACCAAGATATTCGACTACTTGGCAACTCAAATGGTGCTGTTGGCGAAAGGCAAAGGCAAAAATCTCTTGCTTGGTATTGTCGGAATTACTACCCCAATTTGTGCAGTTTTGCCAAATGCCACGACTGTCATGCTGCTAGCACCGTTAATACCGCCAATGGCAGAAGAAGTCGGTGTAGATTTTGTGCCGCTGCTGATTTTAATGGTATTTGTGGCTAACAGTTCGGGACTGCTGACAATCGTGGGAGATCCGGCGACATTCATAGTCGGCGATGCGATTAACATGAGCTTTACAGATTACCTGTTAAAGTTAAGTTTAGGTGGGGCGATCGCCGTAGCAGTCATCTTAGTTATTCTGCCGTGGATGTTCCCCGAAATCTGGCACAAAGAATTGGATGATTTGGAACATTTGCCACACCCAAAAATCAATCATCCGCGAGTGTTAGCGGTGGGCGGTTTAATTATAGCTTTCGTGCTGACATTTTTTGTAGTGGGAGAGTCGCTGCCCGTGCCAATTTCACCAGCAGCCGTGGCTTTGTTGGGGGCGGCTTTGGCAATGCTCTTGGCTCACCATTCCAAAATAGATTCTTTGAACAATATTTTACGGGATTTAGATTGGAGTACGCTGCTATTTTTCATGTCGATATTTGTGCTAATTGGCGGTTTGGAAAAAACCGGAGTCATCGCTGGGATGTCGGGAATTTTAGCAGCTATTTTAGGTAAAAATATTTTTCTTGGTTCTTTAACGCTGTTATTTTTCGTGGGTTTGATGTCGAGCGTGGTGCCAAATATTCCGCTTGTTGTGGCGATGGTGCCACTGTTAAAACAGTATGTTGTGAATGTCGGACTCGCACCGACGGAGGTGCTGGCACCCGATTTTGCAGGGCAGTTTCCACCTGCTGTGCTGCCACTGTTTTATGCGATGATGTACGGGGCAACTTTAGGAGGAAATGGCACTTTGGTAGGAGCTTCTTCTAATATTGTGGCTGCGGGAATTTCTGAGCTGCACGGGCGCCGGATTTCTTTTCAAACTTTTCTGCGTTACGGGCTTCCTGTGATGGCTTTGCAATTGGTGGCTGCGGCTGTTTATGTAACTATCCGGTTTCTGATTTGAAGAAGTCATTAGTCATTAGTCATTAGTCATTGGTCATTAGTCAGCATTTATTATACTCCTTCAAAAAAAGCAACTGTAGGCCAGCGATCCAAACCCTTAAGTCATCAGTCATTGCCTAATCTCAAATCGAAAAATGGAAAATCTCAAATTGTATTAGTTCTGTTTCTCAACTTTTGGGCTTCGCCGATCATCGCCCCTACCTACTCCTAAAGACGTATTGACAGGATGAGAAGGTCGTGCTAGGTTAATTTAAATTGGCTTAAAAGTCAAGCCTAATCCAGCACTGCGCCCTTAAACAAAGCCTGTGGCTGGAGCGGAGGAACCAATTTTCGGGGCGAATCCCTACAGAATTAAAAACCAAAGTTAAAAATTGCCAAATTTGAGTGTAATTTTGAGTTTGAAATCTTTAGAGAAGGACATCTCTCAGTCCTAGCCCGTCAGCTAACTTCGCAGGCATTGAGAAGAGACTGAAGAGTCAACTTGTCTTCAATAGATAGTTTGGCTTCGTCAGTGTCTCCGGTTGGTATTGTTCAAGATTCTTGTACCGCCCCTGACTCTGAGGAGATTTAAATGTCAATTCAACTTAATTTATCTGCGATCGCAATTGCCGGACAAGCTGCCTGGAAACGAGCAAAACCCGTCATCATCCGAGATAATGTATTGTTGCCGGCGGTTGGTTTTTTGGGAATTCTTGGCCTGTGGTGGATTGTTGCCAGCTTCAAAAGCGATTTAATTCCCACTCCGTATCAAGCGTTAATCGCTAATTTAGATTACATATTGCATCCATTTTACCAGCGCGGGCCGGGAGATTTAGGCATTGGCTGGCTGCTGCTGGCGAGTTTGCGGCGGGTGTTGCTAGGATTTTTGCTGGGTGCCGTTGTGGCGATTCCCGTGGGATTTCTGATCGGGATGTCGAAACCGGCGATGATGGCGCTCAATCCGCTGATTCAAATCTTCAAACCGGTGTCGCCGCTGGCTTGGCTGCCGATCGCTCTATCAATCTTTAATTTAGCAGATCCGTCGGCAATTTTTGTGATATTTATTACGTCTTTGTGGCCGACAATGATCAATACAGCTTTGGGAGTCTCTAGCGTTTCCAAGGATTATCTGGATGTGGCGCGAGTGTTGGAGATGCCGCGCTGGAGGCGGATTACTAAGATAATTTTGCCGGCGAGTTTGCCTTACATTTTTACTGGTTTGCGGATTAGTTTGGGGATTGCTTGGCTGGTGATTGTGGCGGTGGAAATGCTGACTGGTGGTGTAGGAATTGGCTTTTTTGTGTGGGATGAGTGGAGCCGTTTGAATCTAAGTTCGGTATTTTTAGCGGTGTTTGTAATTGGCATAACTGGTTTGCTGCTCGATTGGGCTGTTGGCAAAGTTCAAGAAATGGTAACGCATCGATCGATCGAGAGTCATTAGTTATTAGTCATTAGTCAGTAGTCATTAGTCAGCAGTCATTAGTCATTAGCTAAAAACTCAGGTTTGAGATGGCGGATAGTTAGCGATTAACGATGGAGAATTATATCATAGTGAACTCCAAATAAAATGCAATTGATTTGCTAGAGCCAAACCCTTAACTCATCAGTAATTGCCAATTCTTCAATTCTTCAATTCTTCAATTCTTCAATTCTTCAATTCTAAAATCTAAAATCTAAAATCTAAAATCTAAAATGGTATGAGTGATAACTTTTCCAATGAATGGAATCGGCGGGAGTTTTTGCAAGGAATGGGTGCGGCGGCGGGAATGGCTTTATCTGGTTGTGGGATTAACGCCGATCGATCGGCAAAAGGACTCACAGAAGAAGCCGAAGCGGTAAAGCCGATCGTCAATTCCCAAACCTTAGAGAAACCCAATCTAACCATAGGGTACGTACCCGTTAACGATTGTGCACCATTTGCGATCGCCTGGAAGAAAGGATTTTTCCGCAAATACGGCTTAAACGTCAAACTCAACCGCGAAGCAAGCTGGGCAACCTCCCGCGACGGCCTGATTTTCGGGCGCCTCGACGCCTCCCCAGTCGTATCCGGCGCCATCACAAACGCCCGCATTGGTGCCGAAGGAGCGCGTCACGCACCCATGTGCGCGGCAATGACAATTCACCGCCACGGCAACGCGATGACGATGAGCAAAGCAATGTGGGATTTTGGTTTGCGCCCGTGGCACGAATACAACGGCAATTTAGAAGAATTTGGCAAGCAATTTCGAGGTTTTTTTGAGAGTCAACCAGTAGAAAATAAAGTCTGGGCAGTTGTACTAAGTTCTGCTATTTACGAATACTTTGTGCGTTATATATCTGCCGCTGCCGGTATCGATCCGTTCAAAGAATTTAGGATAATTATTGTGCCGCCGCCTCAAATGGTAACGAATATGAGAATCGGGGCGATGCAGGCTTACATGGTGGCAGAACCTTGGAATACGCGGGCAATTAAAGGTAATTTGGGCGTGGGGTTTACCTTCGCGCAAGGTAAGGAAGTTTGGCAGGGACATCCCGATCGCGTTTTGGGAGTAATGCAATCATTCATTGACGAAAACCCGAAGACTTATTACTCGCTGGTGAAGGCAATGGTGGAAGCTTGTCAGTTTTGCAGCAAACCGGAAAATCGCAGTCAAATAGCAGCATTGTTGACCGATCGATCTTTTACGGGGGCTAAACCTAAAAACGGGGCGATCGACAAATTTACGCGACCGGGAATAGTTGGGGAATACAATTATGGTGGGTTTGATGAAAAAGACCGCACTATAATATCTGAAGATACCACAATTTTCTATGACATTCCTAAGAACTTGCCCCAAATACCGGGAAATCATTCAACATTTTTGTGGCAGTCTCACAGTATTTGGTTGATGACTCAAGCGGCCCGCTGGGGACACATTAAGGAGGTGCCGAAAAATGCTGATGAATTAGCTAAACAAGCTTGGAGAACCGACCTTTACCGCAAGATTGTTGCCGAAATGGCGATCGATTGTCCCCAGGAGGATTACAAAGTCGAACCTGCGGAAGTTTTCATTGACAAAAAATCATTTGACCCCAGCGATCCGGTGGGTTATTTGAATAGTTTTGAAATTCGAGCCAATCGCCCTCAATCTTTTTTTCAGTCTTAATATTTGACTGCTTTCGCTGTTCCTATGACATCTTGCACCATTTTCAACAACCTGTATGGGCGGGGAAAGCCAACAGCCTAAAAGGTAGCAGACAGGTTAAATAAACCCGCCCCACCCCACGAAAAAGCCCCAATTGACATTGATGCAAGAGCTCAGTTGAAACCGACTGCTAAATTTGAGGCTTTAGGCAGTGGCAGTTAAATTAAATTACTTTACTACTTGTTAGGAGAATACCGTGACTCAATTTACTTCTACATCTACCCCCACCAACGACAAAGTTAACAGCAAATCTGCTAATTTTCTGGAAATAAACAATTTGTTCAAGTCGTATAAAAATGCTGATGGCAGCGAATTTAGCGTTTTGGAAAATATCAACTTAAGTATTGGATCTGACGAATTTATTTCAGTAATCGGTCACTCGGGTTGTGGCAAATCGACGCTGCTGAAAATAGTAGCAGGTTTGGAAAAACAAAGCGGCGGAATTGTGACACTAGAAGGCAAGGAAATTCGCAAACCTGGAGCCGATCGCATGATGGTATTCCAGCACTACGGATTGCTGCCTTGGTTGACGGTGCGGGAAAACATTCGCCTAGCAGTTGATGAAGTTTTGCAAAATCTCAACCGCGCTGAGAAGATTAGCCTTGTCAATGAACACCTAGCAATGGTAAACTTAACAGCAGCAGCAGATAAATATCCCGATCAAATTTCAGGGGGCATGAAGCAACGGGTTGGGATTGCGCGAGCTTTGGCACTTCGGCCGAAGATGTTATTAATGGACGAACCATTTGGAGCGCTGGATGCTCTGACTCGTGGCAAGTTGCAAAAACAGGTGCTCGATATCTGGGAAAATCACAGACAAGCTGCAATGATGATTACCCACGACGTGGACGAGGCTATCTATATGTCCGATCGCATTGTGTTGATGACAAACGGCCCGGCGGCGACAATCGGCGAGATTTTGGCAGTGCCGTTTTCGCATCCGCGCGATCGCCAGGAGTTGCGGGAATCTCAGGAATATTACGAACTGCGAAACTACGCTTTGAATTTTCTCGATCGCTACTTTACTCAAGACGAATAACCCAAGGGCGACTAGAAGAACCGACAAAAAAATTCACTTAAGAGAGGTCTAGCCTGTGAATCTCAAAACAATTTTAGCGCGTTTTGAAAGTGCATTAGGATGCCAAAACTTAGCGGAAGAAATGGTGTTGCTGCCGGAGTCAAAAGTCCCTGTTTCTAAGAAAAAGTCAAAACCGACAAAACCGACAAAATCTATCAATTTTATTGTGGGTTACAACAGTTCTCCTCAAAGTCAAACAGCTCTCGATATTACCCTTTGGATTGCTCATCAAACTCGTTTAGTAACAACTCAAGAAGTCACGGTGCAAGTCGTCTACGTACTCGACGAAACTCCCAACATTTACGATGAAAATACTTGTAGTTTGGGTGTGGAAAATGCCTGGGCTACGAAGCCCCAACTGTCGGATTTAGAGGAAAAATCGGCTCTTTACTGTGCAGCGCCTGCGATCGCATTACCTACAGCCGAAATCCAATCGGTATCCCAGCGAGCGACCTGGATCGATCCGCCTTATTTTCGAGCAATTTTCTGTCAAAATAATGAGTACGAGGTAGCAGATAAGTTGCTGTGGCAAGCCCGCTGTTTGGCTGAGGAATGGCGCGGTTTATTCAAAGCTCATTTACGCATCGGTAAAGTTGCGACAGAATTGAGAAATGTGGTAGAATTAGAATCGGCAAATTTACTATTTTTAGGCTGCAATTCTCGCAACCACCCGCTGGTTAGGCAACTCGGCAAGAATTTTCCCTGCTGCGTGTTGGGGATTCCTGCCGCACTCAGCTATCCGATGGATTTGGGGCCCGAAGAAAGTTTGAGCAACTTGCAGTTGGCTACAGCTATGCCTGCACGTTAAACTTGTGGGAAATGGAAGCCTCTGAGGTGAGATTTTATAGCGCGAGCGAGTTAAGATCCCTGCGCGGTTGGTGCTTCTCTTGCTTCAAAAACGCTAGATTGATGAGTGTTATTAAGGGTTGTTGAATGCTTATCGGATCGCAGAAAGTTCATCAACTAATTTTATCCTGCCCCGGCAGACAGAGCGCAGGAGGCGATCGATAGAGCGTTTGTCATCCTCAGTCAAAGTCTCGTCAAAAATAGCCGCCAGCAAACCGTAGCGATCGGCTACAGTAATGTAGCCTCTATGATTCACTTCGGCAAACAACTCGCCCAAAGCAGATGGAATTAGGTTGACAGGGGTTTGCATAGAGATTGACTCTCAACTCGACATCGCGCGATCGATCTTTTCTGCGGTAACAGAGATCGATCGGACTATTTTATTCTCTCGGTATATTGCCTGAAAAGATGTGATAATAAACAGCAAAATTTGTGATAATAAACATCAGAATTTGTGAACGAAATCACATTTAATCTTGGCGAATTATGATTCAATTTTACAGTTGCGTTGGGATCATCTCAGTTTTGCAAGAAGCATTTTTAAAGAGCGGACTGAAGTCCGTACTACGAAGCATTTTTTGAGCGGGGCAGCACTGTAAATGCAAAACTGAGATGCTCCCGTTGCGTTCGATCGCAAACAGAGCAACTGCAACGTTAATTTTTGTTAAAGATTGTAAATCGGCACTGGTTCCACCGGTTCAGCTAACTCAAACCCAAACACGCGGGAATAGAAATAGAATTCCCCATCAAGAGTTCTTTTGATATTTTCAGCGCGACGAAAACCGTGCTGTTCCCCTTCATAAGCAACGTAAGCAACCGGCAAACCTTTAGCTTTCAATATCTCTACCATCATTTCGGCTTGATTGGGCGGCACGACTTTATCTTCCAATCCTTGAAAGAAGATAACGGGACAAGATAAACCTTCGGCTGCATGAATGGGCGATCGAGCTACATACAAATCTTTTCGTGCAGGATAAGGCCCGATCAATCCATCCAGATACCGCGCTTCAAACTTGTGAGTATCATTTGTCAAAGCCTCCAAATCGCTAACTCCATAATAGCTCGCACCGGCCTTAAACACATCGCGGAAAGTCAGAGCGCACAGAGTTGTGTAGCCCCCTGCACTGCCTCCGGCGATCGCCATTCTTTCGCCGTCTACCAAACCCTGTTCGGCTAAATATTTAGCACCATTAGCGCAGTCATCAACATCAACAATACCCCAACTATCTTGCAGCCTTCTTCTGTATTCCCGGCCGTAACCAGTGCTACCACCGTAGTTGACATCAAGCACCGCAAAACCGCGACTCGTCCAATATTGAATTTTCAAATTCATGCTGCTAGAAGTAGCAGCAGTCGGGCCGCCGTGGCTTTTGACAACTAACGGCGGTTTTTCAGATTCAGGTGCAGCGAAGTCTTGGTTTTTCGGAGGATAGAAGAAGCCAAAAGCAGTCAAACCATTTTCGGTTGGAAATTCCAGCGGTTCCGGTACAGAAAGATAACCAGAATCGATGTTTAAATCGCTCGACTTTCGCAAAATTTTCCGTTGACTTGTGGCTAAATTTAGCTGTACAATAGCAGTAGATGCGATCGGCGAACCTGCCAGAAAAACTACCGTTTCTCCCCGCGCTTTCACCGACGAAATATCAGTGTAACCTGTCTCAATATTTGTCAACTGCTTTGTCGCTAAATCGAGACTTCCTAGATGCCACTTACCTTGCTGAGTGTAGGTGCAAATAATTTTGCTTTCCGAGACAAAGGCATAGGTTGACATTCCAAAAACCCATTGGGGAAGGCCGAATTCAGCGGACATTTCGCAGACTGGTTCAATTTCTGGTTGTTCGCGCAAGCTTTTTTCTATCTTTGCTTCCCCCCTTGCTAAGGGGGGATTGAGGGGGGTTCTGTAAAAATTCCACCAGTTCGACTTATCAGAAACAAAATACAAAACTCCATCGGGCGACCATTCCGGCTGAAAAATTGACTCATCAACCCCGCCCGCAACTAAATATTTTTCGCCTAAAGAACCATCAGCATTAATTTCTGCCACCCACAATTCTGTGCCATCCCAGGGCATATTTGGGTGGTTCCAACAAATCCAGGAAAGTTGAACACCGTCAGGACTCAAACGAGGGGAAGCATAAAAATCGTTGCCCTGAGTTAAAATTTGAATATCTTCGCCGTTATCTAGATTAATACTAACAATTGTATTCACAGATTCGCCTCTTCCTGCATTGTCTTCGCGCACACAAATCAGGCGATTTCTTGGTTTGTCAACGATCGCATCTGCGTAGCAACATTTAGCAGCAGGTGTCAAGGGTTCTGGTGGAGAATTTAATGTTTGACAATAAATTCTTTGGTCGGCAAAATGAGAGAAATAAACCACGCTATCAGAAACTGCAAAAGCAGCGCCGCCGTATTCGTGGACGCGAGTGCGAACGTTGAACGGAGGCGGTGTTACGTCAGTTATTTTACCGTCGGGAGTCCGCCGCACGAGGACGCTTCTTCCTGCTTCCGATGGTCTTCCTTCTACCCAGTAAATATCATCGCCGTCAATGGCAATTTGTCCGAGTCCGACAGTTCCTGAAACAATTAAATCTGAGGTAATGGGAGATTTCCAAGAGCCGTAAGGTGATATGGTATTCATAATAAATTATTTAGTGAGTGAGGGACAGATTGGGAATTGGGAATTGGGAATTGGGAATTGGGAATTGGGAATTGGGAATTGGGAATTGGGAATTGGGAATTGGGAATTGGCGAGTACCTCACTTGAGAACGGCTATAGTTGAATCAGTTGTGTTTTTAGAACAAATAAATTTATATTTGTACTTTACACTAATTCAATGATGGGGAAGCAGAATGTCGAAAAAGCTGGTACTAATCGATCACGACGGTGCAGTTGACGACTATCTCTCAGTCGTGTTGCTGATGACAATGGAGGAAGTGCAAACTCTGGGAGTAATTGTCACTCCGGCGGATTGCTACATTCAGCCAGCCGTGAGTGCAACCCGCAAAATCCTCGATTTGATGGGGTGTTCAGAGGTGCCAGTGGCGGCGAGTACGGTGCGGGGATTGAATCCATTTCCGGTGTTGTTTAGGCGAGATTCCTTTGCGTGCGATCGACTTCCCATTCTAAATGAAAAAGCAACCATTGACACACCGTTAATATCAGAACCCGGACAAAACTTTATGGTGGGAGTTTTGCGGGATGCAAAGGAACCGGTCACATTAATGGTAACGGGGCCGCTAACAACAGTGGCACAAGCCTTAGATATTGCACCAGAAATTGAAAGCAAAATCAAAGAAATTGTGTGGATGGGAGGGGCGCTCAACGCTATAGGCAATGTTAGCAAAGATATGAAACCGGGACAAGATATGTCGGCGGAATGGAATGCTTACTGGGATCCGATAGCCATTGAGAGAATTTGGCAAACACAAATTCCCGTTGTGATGTGTCCTTTAGATATCACCAATAATGTACCGCTGACTGTGGATTTTTCTAATCGCTTAGCCAGACAGCGCAAATATTCAATCTCCGATTTAGCAGGACAGTGTTATGCTTTAGCAATATCTCAAGATTACTATTTTTGGGATATTTTGGCAACGGCTTATTTGGTACATCCAGAATTTTACGAACTGCGAGAATGGGAAACCGAAATAGTTACCGAAGGTGTCAGTCAAGGGCGTACAAAAGTTGAAACAGGAGGGCGAAAAATTCAAGCAATGGATCGAGTAGATACGGAAAAGTTTTACAATTACATATTGCAACAGTGGGCGCGTTAAGCATAACAATATCTGGTAGAGGCGGGTTGTTAGCCAAAAATATCCCTACAAAACCCGCCCTAACTCAAATATTTACGCTATCTTCTCTTTCCTCTCTTTCTCTGCGCCCTCTGCGCCCTCTGCGGTTAATCAAAAAAAATCTCATTCACAAATCCAACAAAATTGCGGTAAGCGGCGTGGACTCGGTTCGTCAATTGTCGATAGTGGAAAAAATCCGATGAAATTATCCTCAAAAAAATTCTGGATTGTTGCGTGTGTTTTGTACTTGTTAATTATTCTCAGTATCATGCTGGTAGCAGATATGGGAAAGTTAACTAACTTTCCTCTGGCTCATCCGCCTTATGACAAACTCGGACATTTTATTTTGTACGGAATAGCATCTTTTTTGTGCCATAGAGCAACGGGCAAAAAAATGATGATGGTGTTGAATTATCCAATTCCTTTCGGGCCAGCACTGTTTACTATTTTCACTGCTGGGGAAGAAATGCTGCAAGCTATTTTGCCAAATCGTACTGCTAGTATTGAAGATTTTTTAGCGAGTTTTGCGGGTATTGTAGTTTTTTATTGGATTGGAGAAGCTTGGGATAAAGAAAAAGGAAAGTTCGGCAACTGATTGTGTAACGGATGTAACGGATGTAACGGATGCAAGGAAGAAATAAGAATAAGGAAGAAGGAAGGAAAGAAGGAAGAAAGAAAGAAGAAGGAAGAAGGAAGAAGGAAGAAGGAAGAAGTTGAGTTTGTAGGGTGATATTCGGCGCATCGGTTGATGGGGGCGATCGACTAATGTTGTGTTTATGTATTATCCAACCATTGCGATCGGGTGCGTAGCTATTAAATTAGCTAGGGATTGTTGGTGGATCCACACCCTAGGACTTTTTTGGTATAAGGATATTTTGGCAGCATAAAATGGAGCAAATGTCAATAAAATGTGTTTGCGAGGGATCAATTAGTCTCTTCCAAAAAGGTTTGTACTCGACCGTTTGGTCTTAAGACTACTCGAATTTTCGGGTTTTTTCCATGAGTAACGGCAGAAACAAACGGCTCGCCGACTAAGGGCATACTAGCCCGATCGATATAATCGGCGGCTGCTTTGCCCATCGGGACAATAGTTTGAATTGAGCCGTTTTCATCGATCTGGAGGCTGTATTCCAAGGTTTGTTCCATTCCTTCTGGTGGCTTCCAGCGTTCCTCAAAGTAGGTTCTAGCTTCTGAAACTTGAGGAATTGTATCAAATAAAGTGCGGTTTTTTTTGCTGGCGGTAGCCCGGTTGTTGTCCTCTGACTCGGCTTGCGGTTTAGTGTCCTCAAGGGGTGGGAGTTCGGTGCTGGGGGGGGAAATCGGCTGGGGGAGGGGGGGGAATGATTGCGGTGGGGGAACTGGGAATCGCGATGCAGATAGGGATGGTGGCAGGGGGGGCGGTACGGCGGGAGCTAGTCTCGGCGGTATGGGGGGCAGCAGGTAGGGTGCTTGGGGGGCGGCAATTGGGGGCCCTGCGGGATCGGGAATTGTGATGATTTGCCCTTGGGGGAAGGCTGGGGCGCTCTGTGATACTGCGGGTGCGCTGCTGTTGGGGGGGAATAGCAGGGGTGGCTGCTGGATGGGGCTGGGTTTGTTGGTGCTTGGGCTTGGGGCTAGGGCGATAGGGGGCAAGCTGGGGCTGGGGGTGGCGGCGGCGGTGTTGATGGGCGGGGGCGGTAGGGGGGGTAAGCCTGGTGTGGCTGCGGCTGTTGGTGTTGCTGTTGGGGATGTGGTGGGGGATGTGGTGGGGGCGGGAACTGGGCTGGGGGTGGCGCCGGCAAGTATTTGGGGCTGCGGGAGTGCGGGGGTAAATTGTGGGTTGGTGGGGGCTGTGACGGGGGCTGTGGCGGTTGTTGGGGAGGTGTTGGAGGACGATCGATCGAGCATTTTAACAATTCCCGTGGTCATTCCGACGCTGGCGACTAGGATTGCTGCGATATTCAACCATGGTAATGCTTTCGCTTCTGGGCGATCGCGGTTGAGGTTAGGGACTGCCATGACTTCGGCGGCGCAGTCATCTAGTGCGGTGGCCAAGTCAAAGAGTTGGAGGGTACTCAAGTGTACTTCCGGCCCGGATTCGGCGGCGCTCAATGAGCCTAAGAACAAGTTGTGGGCTAGCAAGCCGCGGGGTTCTAGGCGGGGGGGGACTGGCAGGTAGGTAGTGTTTGGGGCGGCGGTTGCTAGTTCGGATGCGTTGGGGGGTCGATCGAATGTAACGACATTGCGCGCGACTTCTGGCGAGTCTGGGGCTATGGTAAAACCTGTTTGGGAGTTGAGGTTGTTGTCCCAATCGCGGGCTTCGCCGAGGAAGTTTTGGACGTAGTTGGTGACTGCTTCGTGGAGGGTTTCGAGTTGATTGCGATCGCCCCTGAGAGTAACGTGTTCGGTATCTGGTAGCCTGGGGTCATCTAGTCGCAACTCAAAATTTAAAGATTTAAACACGGGTTTGCCCGCCCAACGAGATAGAGGCGAACTTTTGGCTGTAATTTCCAGCGTGCAAGTGGGGGGCGTGTAGCGTTTGAGAGCCATAGCAAGAAGACTGTATGTTATTTGTTATTTGTTATTTGTTATTTGTTATTTGTTTGTTCTAATAACCAATAACCAATAACTAATGACTGGTGACTAATTCTTAGCACGATCTAGGAGGGCGAGCCAGAGGCGCCGGTGGCCGCCGGGACTGCTGTAAAACAGCAAATCGATCAGGAGTTTCAGGGCCAAATTAGTTAGTTCTTTTGCCGATAAAGTTTCTGCATCTTCCATGCGATCGGCATAAGTGTTGCTGAACCTATCAATATAGTCTCCCAACAAAGCGACTGTGTGAGGTTCGCGGTTTTGCTCAGCCATTTGTTCGAGCAAGGCCACGGCGCGGCGGATTAAAGCTTGATGCTGTTTTGCCAAATTACAGCTTATCAAAACGAGCGATCGAGCTTCCTCCACATCCAGTTTTTTCCGTCCTCCCTGGCCTTTTCGCAGCGGGTTCGATTGGCGCAGCCGCCACAAAGCTACGCGATCGGCTACCATTGGCTCTAAATTCAGTTCGGCTGCTACCTTGAGCATCGCCTCTGAGCCAATTTCTGCCAGGGCTTCTAGGGCTAACAGCACTAAATCCAGTTGGGCTTTAATGTTGTCCAACTGGGTAGGTTCTGGTGCTTTTTGGGTCAATTCTTCCCAGTTGGGAGATGGGCCCGTTTCGTTTGTGGGAGCGGAGGGCTTTACAGTCGAGCGCATGGCTTGGGCACGGGAAATAAGACAGGTTGATGCAGGATATCGACAGTATGCAGTAATGCAAGCTTTGTGGCCGGACAAAAGCTGATCTGTTAATTTTTCTCCATAACTCGTGGCTTTGATTCCGGCAATCCTAGTTGCTGGACGGATTTGCGAGTTGAAAGTTGCGGTTGCAAGTTCGATCGCCCAACCGCAGCAAAACCCAAAAATTTTCACCCCCAACCATCCTACGCCGCAGAGTGACCGAAATCAAATCAGTGCTTTGAAACTCTCGGAACTTATATCAAGGCCAAACTCTTAGCATTCTCGAATGCTACTTATAGTCTGTCGCTACTTATAGTCTGTCAGATTATAGTTGTCATTGCTTAATCTGGCGCAATCTATGGATATTACGGAGCAATTTGGCAAAAAAGTTAGACATTTCAGAAAGCTCAGAAATCTTTCCCAAGATCAGCTTGCAGAACTATCTGAATTACATCGTACTTATATTGGCTCTGTTGAACGAGGAGAAAGGAATATAACGCTGCTGAATGCAAACAAAATAGCCAAAGCATTATCCGTTAGTTTAGCTGAACTGGTAACTGATGACTGAAAGAAAACTAGAGCAAATTTTAGCAAAATACCAAAACTCATTTACCGAGAAAGTTTACGCAGAAGAGAATGAAGAACACGATATTTTAATGGATGTGTTTGGTATTTCTCCCATAATAAAAAGAGAAAATAGGCAATATTGGGGGCGCGAGTTAGGTATGTGTTGGCAATTGTTAGTTATTGAAACGTGCAAAACATATTGCAGTAGTTTTCAGCCAGCATTTAAAGTGGGAAGCGATGAGCCGTGCGATCTAATTGTTGATGGGTATGCGATAGATACAAAATATCGTATTGGCTCAGGAGATTCTGGAACACTGAAAAAGTTTAAATCCTATGGCCAACTACTTCGTACCTATAATTATGAGCCAGTTTTTTTAATACTTAGACAAGATAATTTGTCCGCAGCTATTACAGCGTGCCAAGTAGGGACTTGGAGAGTTTATACTGGCGATGCTTCGTTTGAGTTCATACAAACAATAAGTGGCTTTGATTTAAAGTCATTTCTTACTGAAAGAGTGGGAGAATTCCCTGTACACCGATGAAACTATCAAGGCGCTTGTTGATAATCTCTATGTAGTCAGGTACTATTTCAATGCCAACATACTTAATCCCAAATTCTTGCGCCGCCAGTAATGTAGTTCCCGATCCTGCGAAAGGATCGATTAGAATAGAATTTTCCAAACGCGGTACAAATATTTCAACCAACTTTCTCATTAGAGCGATCGGTTTTACTGTGCAATGAACGTTAAACTCCTCGGTTTTCTCACGCTGTATACCTTCTAAAATATTTGACTGAAAACCACCGCACCGATCTTTAGTATAAAATAGACCAGTACCATACTCCTGTAGAGTTTCCAAGTAATTATTGACCAGTGGTTTTTGAAGTACGCAGATTGCTTCCCATTCGTTCCTCAGACAACTGTGCCAACCCTCCCATTTTTCAGGATTTTCATATCCTTTCTTCTCGAACTGTTGTTTGATATTGACGCCTTTGGGGATACCACTGGATCTTTTATAAACAAGCATATCTCTCGCATAGAATCCAGCATTTTCAAGTGCTACTTGTACGTGAGCAACAGTTCGTGTGCTGTTGAAAACTAAAACTGTCGCACCCGGTTTGCAGATCCGAAAAAGCTGCTCACCCCAATCAAAACACCACTTCTCATACTCTAGAGTGTTGTTACGATTCCTTTGATACCATTTTTCGTTTCTGACTCCACCTGCTAAACCACTACCATAGGGAATATTTTTAACAAGGGTTTTACTTCCTTTGTCATTGACTTTTTCAATACGTCTTTGAATTTCTGAGTCATCCCATTTATGCCCAATAAATTCATAATTGTAAGGTGGGTCAGTGATACACGCAGAAATATAATTTTCTGGCAATGTCTTCATCACTTCACGACAGTCGCCAACCAAAACTTCATTTGAGGGAGTTTTTTTCATTAGTCAGGCAGTTAGTTACTCAATATGATACTTTATGGTGTTTATATCATATCAATTCCGGCTGCGCCGGAATGATATAGAGGAGACGGCAGTGCCGTGTCCCTACGCCAGATTAATTGTAGGGACACGGCACTGCCGTCTCCTAATTTCGACTACTAATAATTCCGATGGTACCGGATTTGATATCAACCGGAAATGTGTAAATCCTGACTATTTCAAATAAACCAAGGTCACACCTCCACCTCCTTCTTTTTGACTGGCGAGCTCGAAGCGGGAAACCTGCGGATGAGTAGCGAGGAACTCGTGAACCCCGCGCCGCAACTGTCCCGTACCTTTGCCGTGAATTATCCACAGCGCACCGTATTCGACTGCTTTGGACAGAGCTCTGTCGATTTCGATTTCGGCATCGGAGACTCTGGCGCCCCGAAGGTCGATCGAATTATTAGCAGTGCGGATGGCAATTTCGGGATTGGGTTTTGCTGGTTCCGACGCTGCTTGTTTAGCTTTGGCGGTAGCGGCTGCTTGAGCTGCAACCTTGGCTAATTGAGCCTTAGTTTCCGGTTTTTGACCGTCGAGGGATTCAATTTCTGTTAGTTTGACGGTCATTTTCATAATCCCAAACCGCACGCTCAACTCTTCGTTAGCATCTGGCCCGCTGAGAACTTCGGCGGTTTGGCCCAGGCTGGGAATGCGGATACGATCGCCCGTTTTTGGCATAAAACCCGGTTTCGGTTTCGCCGGTTGTTTCCGAGAGGGCAGGTGTTTTTGGGAAATTTGATTTAAGGTTTCTGTTGCCATTTGGGCATTTTGAGCCGTTTGGTCGCCCGCCTGCAAGCGACGAATAATTTGAGCAATTTCTGATTTTGCCGATCCTATTGCCTCATTTACTGCCACTTCCTGAGCTATTTTTAGGTCTCGCTCCCGCTCTTGCAAAGCCGCTGCTTTTTGAGAAACTTCCTTGTGCAGTTTTTCGGTTTGGTGCAGCAGTTGAGTTGCTTCTCTGGCCTTGGTTTCCTGTCTCCGGCGCTGGGCTTCGAGTCCAGCAATCACTTGATTGACATCTTGAGATGCTCCGCCGACATAGGTTTGAGCTTCATCGACTATCGATGCTAGCAAACCGAGTCTTTTAGCAATAGTTAGGGCGTTGGAACGTCCGGGAATTCCCCACAGCAAGCGATAGGTTGGCTGCATCGAACTGTCGTCAAATTCTACTGAGGCATTTTCAAAGCGGGCGTCTTGATATTTGAGGGCTTTGAGTTCGCCAAAGTGGGTAGTTGCGACTGTTAGCAGCGAATGTTGGGCGAGATATTGCAATAGGGCGATCGCCAATGCACTACCTTCAGATGGGTCTGTCCCCGCTCCTACTTCGTCTAACAAAACTAAAGATTTGGGAATTGGGAATTGGGAATTGGGAATTGGGAATTGGGAATTGGGAATTGGGAATTGGGAATTGGGAATTGGGAATTGGGAATTGGGAATTGGGATGCGGCGGATGTGGCCGGAAAAAGTAGACAAACTTTGCTGCAAAGATTGTTCGTCACCAATATCAGCAAGAATATTGTCGAACCAAGGCAATTCTACGGGTTCGCGGGCGGCGACAAACATTCCGGCTTTCGCCATTAAAGCAGCCAATCCCAAGGTTTTGAGGGTGACAGTTTTGCCGCCGGTGTTGGGGCCGGTGATGGCGACGACGCGGATCTGGGGGCTGATTGTTAAATCGACGGGAACGACTGCAAAGCCTTGTTCGTGCTGTTGCTGCCAAACTAATAAAGGATGGCGCAATTGACGGAGGGTAATTGGCGATCGCAGATTCCGAATTAATACTTGGCTTTTTTCTGGTTGTTCCTCATCTAAATTTTCATCACTCGAATTTTCATCATCTAATTTTTCTGTATTTTTTGGTGCTAATTCTGGCTCTCCCAAGTCGATAAATTTCGGCGGGTTTGCTTGGAGCCAATAACCGTAGCGCGCTTTAGCCACAGCTAAATCTATAGTTGTTACTACCACCACCAATCTATCTAAATCTGGTTTGACTGCTGCGACTTGCTCGGTGAGGGCGCGGCGGACTGCTTCTTCTTCGGCTTGTTCTTGCCGGAGCAACTGCCGCATTTGGTTGTTAAGATTGACTGTGTTGTGGGGTTCTACGTACAGTGTCGCGCCGCTGGCGGAGGAGTCGTGAACGATGCCGGGAATAGCATCTTTTTGGGGAGCTTTTACCGGAATCACAAAGCGCGAACTTCTTTGAGTAATTACCTGTTCTTGGACGGCGTTGGATTGGCGCTGTAAAATTCCTTGCAATATTTGATAAATGCGATCGCGCAACTGTCGCATTTGCACTCGAATTCCTGCTAATTTAGGAGTGGCGCGATCGGCTACTTGAGCGCGATCGTCTATACAGCGATGGATTTCTTGCTCGATTTCGGGATAAGTCCGCAGTTGCGATGCCAGTTCTTTGAGCGTCGGGACATCGGGCGCCGAGTCAATTATCCGGCGCAATTGCCTTGCTCCTGCGAGTGTAGTAGCAATCGCGAGCAATTCTTCGCCACCGAGCAAACCTTGAAGTTCGGCTCGTTGCAGGGTAGAGCCGATGTCTTGGATGCCCTCAAAACTCAAAGCACCCCCAGCGCGGCTTTCTAACTGATAAGCTTCCTGAGTTTGGGCTAGGAGTTCGGCTGTTTGAGCTTGAGTTGCTGGGATTTGGAGGTCGAGGGCGGCCGCGACGCCGAGTTTAGTAGCAGCGAAGGTAGCCAAGTGCTGACACAGGCGCGGCCATTCTAATAGTTCTAGTGTTTCGGATTGAATCAAAGTTGAGGTGGTGTTGGTGATTGGCATTCCCAGGCGCTGACCGAGAAGGTTCATTTGACGATACTATTAATTAATTTTAAAGTTTTTTATGGTTTCCGGGCGCAACTTGAGAAAGTATCTGGGATAACCGTCAGTCTATTTTCCATGTTTGGATTTGAGATTTGAGATTTATTGCAAAAATGAATCTGCGAGCTTGAACAGGGTCTAAAATTGTAGGATCTCCACGACTCCTGTCGGGGGCTGGTATCTGTTTGCGGGCGGGTGACAAATTAGCAAGGCGAGAATTTGTATTTTTGGGTTCGCCGTCTCAAATTATACATTCTACTGATACCTGTTTGGCAAAACGATGCAACTGTAGGCCCGCAATCCAAATCATTATCCAGTAACTCCTGCCCAATCTAAAATCTCCAATCTAAAATCTCAAATGGTATGAGCATTTTTGCTGTTGAGGGAGCTAGCATCTACTGTTTTTTGCTGGGATTAAACTATTTTGTTTTAAATATGTCCGGGTAATTGTGGCGGTTGTATCCTAAAGAGAAAGTTGTGGAGCTGGTGTTATGGCAAAGATTCTGACGATCGCAGATAGTGTGACTTGGGAAGTCGTCCAAGAGTTACTGGAAAAGGAGGGACATCAGGTAAAAGTCGCTTCCGACGGCAAAGATGGTTTTGACATGGCGAGGGAATTATCTCCGGATGTGATAATTTGCGATGGGACTTTGCCTCAAATTCACTGGTTGGAGGTGTGCCGGCTGGTGAAAGCCGATAGAGAATTGAGTACAGGGTATTTTCTGCTGCTGACAACACCCGAGCAATTTGCCGAAGTTCAAGAATTGGACGGGCTGGTGGACGATTTTCTGTTGAAACCGATAGTGAAGCAAGAATTGTTGGGGAGGCTGCGGGCGGGATTGCGCGAGCGCGAGTTGAGGCTGGAGTTGGCACGAACTCAGCAAGAATTGCAACTGTCGCGCGATCGATCGCTGGAAAGTGAAAAGATGTCCAACTTGGGGGAATTAGTGTCTGGTATTGCCCACGAAATTAACAACCCAATTACTTTTATTTACAGCAATCTCACCCACGTCCAAAGTTACGCTACCGATTTAATTGAACTACTGCGATTGTATCAAAAACAGCTCGTCAATCCTGACGCGGAAATTATGCAAAAACAGCAAGATATGGATGTGGAATTCCTGCTCGACGACTTGTTGAAAATTGTGAGTTCCATGCGTACCGGGAGCGATCGCATCCGCCAAATAATCTTGTCGGTACAGGATTTTTCCCGCAGCGATCGCTCTGGCTGGCAGTTATTCGATATTTCCGACGGTTTAGAAAACACTTTGTTGTTGTTGCAGCACCGCTTGCCGGCCCGCGATGGCAGGCGGGATATCAAGGTGATGAAGGAATACGGAAATTTGCCGCAAGTTGAGTGTTACGCGGGTCAGCTCAATCAAGCTTTTCTGAATATTATTAATCAGGCGATCGATGCTTTAGAAGAGTCGAGTCAAGAGTTGGATGAGTCGGAATCGGTCAAATTTAGACCTGTAATTTTGATTAGCACTCAGGTAATCGATGCTCAGCGGATTGCTATTGAGATTGCTGATAACGGCATGGCAATCAGCGAAGAGATTGCAGCGGAAAATTCGGACAATTTTTTGATGGGGAAACCTGCGGAATACAGCAGCACCTTGGGGATTGCTGTCAGCTATCGGATAATTGTAGAGCAGCATAAAGGAGAGTTAAAGTATTTTTCGGAACCGGGTAAAGGTACTAAGTTTCGGATAGAAATCCCGCTCAGGCACAGTTAATTAATGGGAGGTTAATCTTTAGGTACGTAGTTGCGCTTCAGCGCTCTTTGTTTATATAGATAAGAGCGCTAAAGCGCAACAACGTACCTTATTTTTCGTGAGATATTGTGGCGAATCCGCCCCAAGCGATGGGTGCATCTCACCGTTGAAGAGGGCGAAGCATGACCGCATATAAGTTATTAGTTATAATCCCATATTGACTGCGGTCATGCTTCGCCCCTACAAACATATTTGCCAAAACCAGATGCACCATTTATATTTATATAATAGTAGATTTAAATGATTTGTAAGATGCTGTTTCTCTGGATCAAGAGCCTGCTCTGCGGTTAGTTGTAAAAACTCCGATCAACCGCCAGACCCGGAAATTGAGAAACTACTTCGATATCAAATATTGGAAAATGTAAAATTTTGTATAGAAATTACCCAAGTTTCCGAAAGATAGACGATAGTTGATATTCAAGAGACTTCAATCGTCAACAAAAACAAGTTTAAATCAGGTAATAAAATGGTAGTAGCAGCACCTGTTCAATCCGGCAGTAAGTCGATTTTTCAAGCTCGTTACGACAACTTTATTGGCGGTAAGTGGGTAGCACCGGTGAAGGGGAAATACTCGGAAAACCTTTCTCCAATTACCGGAAAATCAATTTGTCAAATTCCCCGATCGAGCGCGGAGGATGTAGAATTGGCACTAGATGCTGCCCACGCCGCGAAAGACAAGTGGGGTAAGACTTCCCCCGCAGACAGGGCACGGGTGTTGCACAAAATTGCCGATCGCATCGAAGAAAACCTCGATCGCCTCGCCATCGCCGAAACCTGGGACAACGGTAAACCAATTCGCGAAACCAGACTAGCAGACATCCCACTGGCGATCGACCATTTCCGCTACTTCGCAAGCTGCATTCGGGCCCAAGAAGGGTCGATCGGCGAACTCGACGAAAACACCGTCGCCTACCACTTCCACGAACCCCTAGGCGTCATCGGACAAATCATCCCCTGGAACTTCCCAATCCTCATGGCTGCGTGGAAACTCGCCCCAGCCCTCGCCGCCGGAAACTGCGTAGTCCTCAAACCAGCAGGGCCAACCCCCGCATCCATCCTAGTATTGATGGAAATCATCGCCGACTTAGTACCGGATGGCGTCATCAACGTCGTCAACGGGCCCGGCGCCGAAATCGGCAAAACCCTCGCCACCAGCCCCCGGATTGCGAAAGTAGCCTTCACCGGTGAAACAACCACGGGCCGGCTGATCATGCAGTACGCCTCCCAAAACGTCATCCCCGTCACCCTAGAATTAGGCGGAAAATCGCCCAACATTTTCTTTGAGGATGTCTGCGCCCAAGATGACGATTTTCTGGACAAAGCAGTGGAAGGCTTTGTGATGTTTGCTTTCAACCAAGGCGAAGTTTGCACTTGTCCCTCGCGGGCGTTAATTCAAGAGTCAATTTACGATCGATTCATGGAAAAGGCGATCGATCGCATCCGCCAAATCAAACAAGACAACCCCCTAGATCCAACAACCGCCCTCGGCGCGCAAGTCTCCGTCAACCAGATGGAAAAAATCGCCGAATACGTCAAAATCGGGCGTGAAGAAGGCGCAGAATGTCTGATTGGCGGCGAAAGAAAAATCTTATCCGGCGACTTACAAGACGGCTATTATTTCCAGCCGACAGTCTTCAAAGGAAACAACAAAATGCGAATTTTCCAAGAAGAAATCTTCGGCCCAGTATTAGCAGTCACCACCTTCAAAGACGAAGCCCAAGCCTTAGAAATTGCCAACGATACGTTGTACGGTTTAGGCGCCGGAGTTTGGACGCGCGACATCAACACCGCCTACCGCATGGGCCGCGCCATTCAAGCAGGCCGCGTGTGGACAAACTGCTATCATTTGTATCCCGCCCACGCAGCCTTCGGCGGCTACAAATCATCGGGTATCGGCCGCGAAAACCACAAAATGATGTTGGATCACTACCAACAAACCAAGAACTTATTAGTCAGTTACAGCCCGAAAGCATTAGGCTTCTTCTAAAAAGGTACGTAGTTGCGCTTCAGCGCTCTTAGACTATCTAAAAAAAAGAGCGCCAAATCGCAACAACCAAACCAATAACTTCTTACAAAAAGGTACGTAGTTGCGCTTGGGCGCTCTTAGATTATCTAAAAAAAAGAGCGCCAAATCGCAACAACCAAGAACTTCTTATAAAAAGGTACGTAGTTGCGCTTCAGCGCTCTTAGATTATCTAAAAAAAGAGCGCCAAATCGCAACAACCAAGAACTTCTTCTAAAAGGTACGTAGTTGCGCTTCAGCGCTCTTAGATTATCTAAAAAAAAGAGCGCCAAATCGCAACAACCAAGAACTTCTTCTAAAAGGTACGTAGTTGCGCTTCAGCGCTCTTATCCATATACAAACAAGAGCGCTAAAGCGCAACAACGTACTTAATTACCATACAATAATTTCTCCCATGGAAACAATCCCCAAAGTCACAGCCACAGAAGCCGCCTTAAAACTAATAGACTACCTCAAAACCCAGCACGGAGAATTGATGTTTCACCAATCGGGCGGCTGCTGCGATGGTAGTTCTCCCATGTGCTATCCCAACGGGGAATTAATCGTCGGCGATGGCGATGTATTGCTGGGAAAACTAGACGGTTGTCCCTTTTATATTGCAGCACAGCAATACGAACATTGGCAGCACACGCAGTTAATCCTAGACGTAGTACAGGGGCCCGGAGGCAGCGATTTTTCCCTGGAAGGGCCGGAGGGAGAGCGTTTTATTACTCGTTCTCGCTTGTTTATCAATGTTGATTAATTGTATTTTGCCTCTTGTTTGGACTAAAGAAATTTTATTTGTATTGAACCGCAGAAGGCGCAGAAAACGCAGAGATAGGACTTACGAGAGCAGTCAGAAACCGGGTTTTTTACGAATATCCTTCGCCGCAGCTACAAAATTTAGGAAAAAACCCGGTTTCTTGGGCCTTGATGCGTAAGTCCTAAGAGAAAGAGAACAGAGATATATCTTATTGATGTTGACAATCTAGGCGTTTTTTGCTAGATGTACTTTGTCTAAGGCAAGCGCGTTTCTTCAATAAATGAGATGCCATCAAAAATACCGTTTTTAAAGGCTTGAGTGCTGCGAACTCGGTGATTTTCGCTGAGTAATGTCATTGTTTCCATAAAGGTAATAAGGACGTTATCTTCAGTTTTATTTGCCCGAAAGCATACTGTTTCCTGGCCTGCATCCCAGGCGATCGCCGAAAAATCAGAATAACTGCTAGAATACAGTTTCAAAATCCGTTCTTCAAACTCTCCTTGAAAATTAAGCTGAACGCGAGAACCGTCTGAAAATTCATAATTGTTAACTTGTTGGTAGTGACTTCCTTGAATCCAGATGGTAAAATTACCGAAAAAGCTGCGAGAAAAATGTCCGCGAGTATCGGTCTTGATGTATTCTCCTTGCCAAGTACCAATATGACGGGTAAAAATTTCAGGTACTTTCTCCAAATCTGGAGAACTTACAGGGGTTACTGTATTTTCACGAATTACAGGATTGTTACTCATTATTTCCTCTCCAGTTTTTCTCGACACCTGATTTGCTTAAGACTGACGGAAAAATCAAGTTAATTTCATCATTAAACCACCCAGAGTTTGTTGATCTGTACTGCATTTAATTAAATTGTAAATTTCAATTTCATCTCCCCCTCTCCCCCTCTCCCCCTCCCCCTCTCCCCCTCTCCCCCTCTCTCTTTCTTAACGACGGCCAACTTTCTGACTAATTTCTCGGCTGCTGCGTTGATATTCGTGGACAATTGGGAGTCTTTCAGTTTGGAAGTTTTCCAGGGCTTCGGGAATATTTGCACTATTTGCGAGATGTTTTGCTAAATACAAACCATCTTCCCAACCGGAAGTCATTCCTCTGGCGCGTGTGGAACTTTTGGCGTGGGCTGCATCTCCAATTAAGATAACACGACCATCGTAGATTTTCGGTAGGGGGTCAATGTCATAGGAAAAACGACAGACAATATTTTCTAAAGGCGTTGATTCTATAAGTTTTCGGGCATCTTCTGGGAGTTTTGCTAGTTCTTCGGGAGGAATGGTAATATTGGTAGGTTGCAGTTTCCCGATTTCAGATTCAGTGCGCTCTTTTTCAATAAAGAAGCCCCAATGAGTGCGACCTCCACCGATGTGAAAGAAGTTGGCATAAATTCCCCGACCCCGTACATAAACAAAAAAGTTTCCTTCGGGACAGAAGCTGTTATCTTCGACTATTCCCCGCCAGACGACATCGCCTAAATAAAATAGTTCTACGTTAGGAACTATAAATTGACGGACTTTTGAGACAATGCCATCGGCACCAATTAATAGATCGCCTTCCCATTTTGTGCCATCTTTAAAGTGGGCGATCGCGCTGTGGTCGGTTTGGGCGATCGATGCCAATTCTGCATTAAAATGAATACACTCGGGGGGTAACTCGTCAAGGATTGCTTCTAATATAGCTTTGCGGTGTACCAGCATTGCTGGGACTTCGTTTTCTTCGTAGGTGACTGGCTCGGAATTGATGACACCGCCGCGCAGGTTGCGAAACTCGAATAATTTAACTCGATCGCCCGAGTTGATGATTTTTTCGGTAATTTGAGCGTTGCCTTGATGCAGTGCTTCCATACCTGCTTGCACGATCAGAATACCACAGCCATCGGTACGCGGATAGGGTGCTTTTTCAAACAAGTCAACTTTAAACCCTTGTTGAATCAGCAAAATTGCCAGATAAGCTCCTGATGTTCCTGCGCCGATAATACCTATCCTGGTCTGGGACGGAACCATTTGTGCTGCTCCTGATTTTAAGATTGCGATCGCTCCTCAACCAATATTATTATTACATAAAATAAGATTTGGGCTAGGTCTGGATGGGCGATCCTCTTTGAGGGCTTTGCTAACGAGCTTTTGGTGATAGCGACTGGTTTCAAGCAGCAGTTAAAATCAGTATCGGAAGTGATGCAGGATTAATAATTAATATTATGTCAGATCTAACGACCATATTGGTTTGTAGTGAGGACTTTAGTCCGCATCAAAGAGAGGACTGAAGTCCTCACTACGAACCGTTACTGATTGTGGTCAATTGACCGGACATAATATAATGGGTGAGTTGAAAATTATCGCACTCACAACTTAAGGCTGGTTTAAGCTTTAGGAGTGGTAATTAAAGCCAATTCAATTTTGTCATCAGGCTTTTGAGTGACTTTTGCGTCCAAACCAGGACCAAAAAATTTAGCTATTTTTTCTTGCTTTTCTTCCCAAAGTGCGATCGGCAGCAGCGGCGAATAAAACTCTAGAATTAAAGCATAAGCACCGTCAATATCAACTTCCCGCAAGCTTTGGAGGAGGGGGCGTTCCTCGTCAGTCGGGGCCATTCCCAAGCGTTCCAGAGCGTCATCTAAGTGGGCGGGTTGGCCGTAACGAAATCGGGTGATATCTTTGCGGACTTGGTTTTGAGTATCCGTGGCCTGACTTTCTCTCAACAGGAGAACTTCAGGAGAAGTCGGTTCGGTGAACTCCACTGGCTCGAGTTCGGCTGCTTTCAGGGCCAAACCTCCCAGCAAAAGGGGAATTCCATAAAAAAAACCGGCTAGGTTGAGGGTAGCTTGGTCGGTGAAGTAGGCATAGAACCCGACTACTGCTAAAATACCGCCCACCACTAAGGCTAGGCTTGCTAAAGAAATTTTACGTAACATATTAGTGAGGTAAGTAGCTGGAATCAACAATATACTTTAATTATTATCGGGCAAGAAGTCTGGAATAAATTTAGTTTTTTTGCCAAAATACCGGTCAAAACTGCTAGCATCTATGAGAGCGGGTTCTCTGTGCATCCACAATCTTGTCTCTAGCTTCAAAAAAATATCCCGCTTTCCCTCGCCGCGGCGCCACCGATAAATATCCGGTTAATTGGACGCCGTTGGTTCCAGAAGGTAATCGAGATCGGCAGTATCATCAAAGTATAGAGAGCGGCGATCGCGATCGACGCTCTTGCCCTTTCAACCAATTTTAGGACGTCAGGAACTCAGGGAATCAACGCCACTGAGCTTGTAAGAAATTACAAGCTGTTCTGACCAGACCCCTCGGAAGAGGAGACGTTATTTAGGTCACGACACCGGAGAATGCGACGCCAGTTTTCCGCTCTGTCATCTGCAATTAAACAGTTTTAAAGTCACTGAAACAGTGTTGCAGGTCTAACAAGCAACCCCGAAAGGGGATTCAAGGCGGTTGAAACCGCGCCCGTCGTTTTCCTCTCAGGTCTAAAGACTTGCTCGTTTCCCACTTACCGAATATTTTTTATGATTAAAGACGAAGACAAACAGACTGCGGTCGCCAACAAGTCTGTTCTAGACCAGATTAACTCGCTCAAACGCGAAGATGAAAGGCTTTATAATATTTTAGCGATCGATGTCTGGGCCCTAGCCAAGACAATGGATGAATATCAACCTGGATTTTGGGCTGCTTTCATGAAAAACCGCGAGAAGGCCTTGAAGCGATTTTTAGCTGAAATGATGAAAAATAAACCCGCAGATAGCAAACGTCCGCCTTTCCTGCGCTAAAGTTTTGATGTACAATCAAACTATAACACAGACTCAAAAAAACCAGATCGCGCTCATCACTTCTATATAAAAATAGTAAAGGATTGGCGCAGAAAGGCACGTCGGTGAATTAAGAATTCTCGTCTGTTCGCAGGGGGGAAAGTCAAATATTTTTGTTAATACTAGCCAAGGCAAAAAACAATGGATGTACAGACAATCAAAGAGCGCGTAGCAGAAATCGAAGTCAAGCGGGAATCCCTCGTGCGGCTGTTAGATCGATCGGACTTGGGAGCTCTGAGAATTGATGTCAGTCAGGCGATCGAGGAAATTGATGATTTGTTAGAAGAATTTAAGCGCACTTTTGACAGTTAAGCAGTCATTAGTCAGCACTCATCTGCTAAATGATATCGTTTCCACTGCGATCGGAATAATAATTTTCCCGGTGCAGTGCGAGCGTCCCCGCTCGCGAATCGATCGCGAGCGGGGACGCTCGCACTGCGGTATCATGAGGACGATCGCCATTTAAGCCGATCGCCATTTAAGCCGATCGCCATTTAAGCCGATCGCCATTTAAGCCGATCGCTCTTTAACCAGATCGCTCTTTAACCAGATCGCGAGCGGGGACGCTCGCACTGCGGTATCATTGGGGTTTAACTGGACGATCGCCCTAATTCATCGCCATATCCATCAAAATCTGCTGAGAGTTAACCTCCGGGTTATTAGCAGGTGGCCGCCGCTGGGAATAGTGTCCCCCAGGCTGCAAATCCCAAGCTTGACGGTTGTCCGCCAGCATCACACCGAGAATTTCTTGCAATTCCATTACTATAGTCGGATCTTCGACTTGGACGATCGCCTCAACCCGCCTGCTAAGATTGCGCTGCATCCAGTCAGCAGAACCAATATACACCTCTTCGCTGCCACGGTTGAAAAAATAAAACATCCGCGAATGCTCTAAAAAGCGGCCGATAATACTGATAACTCTGATATTGTCGCTAACACCCTCAACGCCCGGACGCAAACAGCAAATCCCGCGAATAATCAAATCAATTTTAACTCCCGCTTGCGAAGCTTCGTACAAAGCAACAATAATTTGAGGGTCAACTAAAGCATTCATTTTAGCGACAATCCGGCCGCAGCTACGAGTGCCGCTTTCCGCATTCAAGCGACATTCGTCGGCCTCGCGGCGGATTAATGCTAAAAAACGATCGCGCATATTGACAGGCGCCACCAACAATTTACGATAAGATAGCTGCCGCGAATAACCGGTTAAATAATTAAACAAGTCTGTCAAATCCGCACCCAAATCCTCGCGACAACTCAACAAACCGACATCCGTATACAGTCCGGCTGTTTTGGGATTGTAATTTCCCGTGCCGATGTGGACGTAGCGGCGAATACATTTGTCCTCGCGGCGCACTACCATCACAACCTTAGTGTGGGTTTTGAGTCCCACCAAACCGTAAACGACGTGGACTCCTGCTTGTTCTAACTTGCGCGCCCAATTAATGTTATTTTCTTCATCAAACCGGGCTTTGAGCTCTACTAAAACAGCTACTTGCTTGCCGTTTTCCGCTGCTTGAATTAAGGCGCTGACGATCGGCGAATCACCAGAAGTGCGGTATAAAGTCATCTTAATCGCTAACACCGAGCGATCGTTCGCCGCCTCAGTAATAAACCGCTGGACAGTCGCTGCAAACGAGTGATAGGGATGGTGTAGCATGATATCCCCTCGACGGATGACCGTAAAAATATCCTCACCATCCTCAACATCCAACATCGATTTGCCTAAAATCATTGGCGATTCCGAATTCCGCAAGCGCGGCGGCACCACCGGAGTCCAAGGCGGGTCTTTGAGTTCCGGCACAGGCAGCCCCACAAAAGACATCAAATCCTTGAGGCCTAACAGCCCCTCCACCGCGTAAACATCCTGCTCGCCGAGTTCCAACTCATCCATCAGCATATCTCGCAGCGCAAGCGGCATAATCGCTGGAATTTCCATCCGTACCGCAGAACCTGTAAACCGGCGCTTGCGGAGTTCCTGTTCAATCGCCAGCAGTAAATCATCTGCCTCATCTTCCTCGACAGTCAAATCGGAATTGCGAGTAATCCGAAATGGGTGATATTCCTGAATATCCATCCCCGGAAACAAAGCCTCTAAATTGTGGGCGATTACCTGTTCTAAAGGTACGCCCGTCCACACAGGAGTTTTGCCCCTTTGCTGCCACTGCAAATGGGCCGGTAAGGGCAAAAATCTCGGCAAAACCTGCGGTACTTTAACCCGCGCAAACAATTCCTCGCGGGTGTCGGGATCTCTGACAACTACTGCTAAATTGAGGCTGAGATTGGAGAGGAATGGGAATGGGTGGCTGGGGTCAACTGCTAGGGGAGTGAGTACGGGAAATACTTGTTCTTTGAAGTAACGGTGCAAGTAATTTCGTTGTTCTTGATTGAGGTCAATGTAGTCGAGAATGTGGATGCCGCTTGCTGCTAATTTGGGCCGCAGAGTTTGGTCAAAATAGGCGTGTTGCTGAGTTACCATCGGCAAAAGCCGCTTGTTGATGGCATCTAGCTGTTGTTGGGGCGTGCTACCATCGGAGGTTAATTTGGTGACTTTTGCTTCTACTTGCTGTCTGAGGGCCGCCACTCGCACCATGAAGTATTCGTCTAGGTTTGAGCTAAAAATAGCGAGAAATTTGAGTCTTTCGAGGAGGGGCGTGCGGGGGTCTAGGGCTTCGTGGAGCACGCGGTTGTTGAATTCTAGCCAGCTTTGTTCTCTGTTGAAGTAGTATTGAGGGTCGCTGAGGTTGATTTCGGTGTAGGTTTTGACTGGGGTCTTTTTTGGCTTGGACATGGTTTGCGGGGGTCTTGCGGGGAGGCTCGATCGTATCTTTACCATTAGTATTGCAGTAGTATTGGGGTAGCGGCGCAGTAGCGGGCGATTGAAATCGCGTCTAGACAGACAAAACCCGAACGAGCGAGGGGTTGGAGAGGAAGAGCGATCGAGCTTTATGATTTATGTTGTGTACGATCGCACATTTTGTATTTCTTGTTTGTTGCCGAAGCCAGATCCCCCTAAATCCCCCTTAAGAAGGGGGACTTTGATCGGATTCTTGTCCCCCCCTTATTAAGGGGGGCTAGGGGGGATCTGGCCTCGGCGACAAGCAGCAGTCTCTGAATACATCCGCCCCAACATCACGAACCAATCCCCCCAATCCAACTCTGCACGGCATTCAACAAATCATCTCCATCCACCGCAAAACCTGTTAGCGGCAATTCCAGCGGTGTATCGGTAATCCAGGCGATATGAATTCCCATGTGAGTGTCGGCGAGTTTGCGGGTGAAAGACGAAAGCGCATCTTCGCAGGGACAGGAGTGCAAAATTAAGGCGATGTGCTGTTTTTGCAGCCGATTTTTGAGTTGGGGAATTAATCGCTTGAATTCGGGGGCGTTGCGAATGGCGGGGATGTCTGTATCTGCGGGGAAGATTGTTTGATATAGTTGGGTACAGAGCTCTTGGGCGATCGCGCTTATATCTGTTTCGCCTTCTAACGCGCGAATGTTGAGGGGAACGGGGAAGGTTTTATCGGTGGATTGGAGTTGTTTGAGGAGTGTGGGGATATCTGTATTTTGTCGGTGGTTGCGATCGGGTGTTGGGGAATTGGTGGGTTGGGTGTGCCATGCTTGATAAAATTCTGGGTAAGTCATATTTTGGGCACAGGCCCAGATAATTGGGTAGCGATCTTTATAGCGATTAAAATCGTTTTCGTAGACTTCGGAATTTAGACAATCTTTCAAACCTGAGAGTGCGAGGACGAAGTGTTTACCTTTGATAATTTCCCCTAAGATATCTGCCGCTTGCCACCGGGCAATGTTATCATTTGAATTTCTGATTAAATCGACTAAAGTGGCGATCGCAACTACGTTATCTTTGCATATTTTCCCTAAGCTTACGGCCGCTCTCCTCTGGGTATTTTTATCCTGAAAAGTACCGATTAAATCGACTAAAGCTGAGATCGCAACTGAGTTATCTTTGTCGATTTTTCCTAAGCTATTTATGGCACTCCTCCAGGTATTATCATCCTCAGAAGTACCAATCAACTCCACTAAACCGGACATAGCAACTGGGTTCGATCCACCTATTTCTGCTAACTCTTTTACTACTTCTATCTGGGTATCTTTATCAATCTGAGAAGTACACATTAACTCCACTAAATGGTAAATCGCGCATTGCCCCCGATCCGTCTCTTTCAGTATGTCCCTTGAACCCTCTGCAATTGGATCAGAATATGTTTGCCACTCTTTCTTCTCCTCATTAAAATAACCAAATCCCCACTTAATAACCTGCGACACAATCTCATCAGCAAGACTACAATCCTTAAACTCAGCAATCCCCGCAGCCGCTAGAAAACACGCACGATATCCATAAAAATCACCACACCCATCCTCAAACTCAACCAACCTATTAATAAACCCTTCCTTCTTCTCCTTCCCTACCTCCTCACGCCCCAACCACAACAAAATAACCTCCTTCCACTGCTTCTCAAAAATCCGGTACACCCCAGTAGAGGCGGTGTCCCCGTGCCCGCCCTCTGGGGGAATATGATTCAAGAAAAAGTGCCAATCCTCAACCGCCAACGCCGCAAAATATTCCTGAAACGTCGGATGGTAAAAAGCATAAATCCCCTCCAGCGTCTCCCCATCCCTCGCCACTAAATTCAGCCAACCCAAACGACAAGCCAACTCAAACTGCGATTCACCCATCACCCGATATCCCACACTTTCTCGCAACTGAAACCGCGACGTTTCATTTAACATCCCAGAAAGTGCCAATTTCCCCAAAGCCGCATTCAATTCCTGCTGCTGAATCCAATTCAAGTGCGGTTTTTTCCACTGATATAAAGTAGTCACAAACCGCTGATAAAGCTTAGCCTTAGTATCCGGCAAATCCCCATCCAAGGATTGCCAAGTGCCACACAATAACGAACATCTCAGGGGATTTTTTACTAAATCTCGAATTCGCTCTTTTCCTGATGCTGCTAATGCTTCGCGTAGCTGTTGAGAAAGCACCCCCCCAGCCCCCCTTGCTAAGGAGGGAGTTAGAGTTTCTTCTGTATTTTGGGCTGGGAAAGAAAGGGGAAGATCCCCCCCAGCCCCCCTTAAGAAGGGGGGAGTTAGAGTGTCGCCTTCTCCTGTCGCCTGCGTTGAGAAACCGGGAGTAAGAGAGTCCCCTTCTTCTCTTGTCTCCCCCCTTACCAAGGGGGGGTTAGGGGGGGTTCCAAACTGGGGGTTAAGGGGGGTTCCAAACCACTTATCAATAAACATTTCCACCTGTTCGGGATAGGAAAACTCCAGAGTGCGATAAGTATCAAAACTATCCAACGCAGAGCCGATCGCATCCCAGACATTCTGCCGACAACTTAGCACAATCCGCGCCCTTTGAATACAGCCACCCGTCCTAATTTGCCGCTCAATTTCCGCCAAAGGATTCCCATCACCCACCGCCATCTCATCCGCCCCATCCAACACCAACCAAACGCGATCGGCATTAAACTGTGCTAAAAAATCATCCTTAATATCCGCCGTCGCCTCAGCCTTCCCAATTCTCTTAATTGCCGCCACCAACCAATTATCAAATAAATAGGTTTCTAATTCCTTCCCCTGCAAATCCGCCAAGGATACCCAAATTACCATAGCCTCCGAAATGCCCGTCGCTACCCAATTCGCAATCTGCCGCAACAGCGTTGTTTTCCCCGCCCCCGGTTCCCCAATAATTCCTAACCGCTTCCCATTGCTTTTCGGGCTAATTCCTTGCTGGATTACTTGTTCGAGAAACTCGCTATGTTCAAATGTCTGAGTAACTTCTTTTTCCCGATACAAATCCGAACCTTCTTCAGCCCCAAGATTCTCGCGCTTCTCAGTCACTTTGTGCCGTTCCACCAAACCCAGCGGCACATAAACATCATCAATTTGATGGTTGCCAAAAGTTAGCTGATTACTACTCAGTCGCTGCTGTTCTTTCTCGTCTAATATCTGCTGGCAAATATCCTGCCAATCAATCGGTTGATAAACAATGTGGCTCTTTTCAACTATCTCCTCTAGCCAAGCATACATCTCTTGGGTTCTGCTATCAATCCGCGTTAAAGTTTGACCCGTAAAAATCTGAAAAACTTTCTCGTTTTCCTTGATTTCCTGAGCAAAGTATGCAGATACCAAGGCAAATAATTCTTGCTCTAACTTAGTCTTGTAGGGTGCGACATCGCAATTTTCGATGGCGACTTCCAGCAGTTTTTGCTTAAGTTCAACCTGATTCTGCTTTAACTCATCTGCGGAAGTCAGCAGCAATTCTATTTCATCTAAACCCTCAATCGGAATCCCAGACGGGACTGTTTCTTTATCGACTTTTTCCAATTCAGATTTTAACTGCTTAATCTTCTTATCGAGCCATTCTAAATCTGGACGGTGTTGAGGTAAGTAAATAACGATTCCTTTAGAAGCCCTGCGAGATGGCTCAACCAATTCTTTATGACATTCTGAGGCGATTTGTTGTTGAGCTTTCAAGAAAGAACGTTTCAGCGCTTTTTCTAAATCGTGATTGACTATTTTCCCGTTTCGTGATACTTTTTTGATTCCGGTCAAACAAAGGTGCTTTGCTGCATCATTAACTTGAGTCCCCAATATGGCTTGCCACACGACTGTGAAAAGTCCTCCCAATAACGCAGCATCTAGCATTTGACAGTTTCTCCTAATTTCAGGCTCTAGGGGGTTAGTTTGATTGTAGGCGATCGACTTTATTTGCGATCGCACGAGTGGACAGGTGCGTCGCTCGCTCGATTTTTGATGTTTGGCTAAGGATTTTTTGTGGCGACACACCCGAATACTTGATTGTAGGCGATCGACTTTATTTGCGATCGCACGAGTGGACAGGTGCGTCGCCCGCTCGATTTTTGATGTTTGGCTAAGGATTTTTTGTGGCGACACACCCGAATACATGATTGTAGGCGATCGACTTTATTTGCGATCGATAGCTTCAGGAATTTGTCTGCTTAACAGTCACCGTCAGTTGAAAACCGAGTGGTAACTGCTCAAAAACCGCTGAAAAAATACAAAAACCGCTGGTAAATCAGTGAATAGGAAGGCTGGAACCACCTAAAATCGTTGGCTATCGTTCAGATTCTCGAAAATCACCAGCGGTTATTGAGTAGTTATATATAAACTCTAATTAAATGTTTTGTATGTAGTCAATAATTCTTCTCCAATATACTAGATTGTGTTAACATAAAGTTTAGATGCGTTCGCCCTGAGTCTAACCCAACGCTCAGTAAATCCACCTGCTAATTCAACGTCAAGTATGGATAGCTAAAAAACTTACTGTATATATATCTTCTTCCTTCTTCCTAATGACGGCAGAACTGATGGGTAATCGGTAATCAATGATGGGTAATCGGGAATTCTATCCGTTACATCCGTTACATCCGTTACATCCGCTGCCGAACTTCCTTCTTCCTTCTTCTTACAATGCCCAATTTTAGATACTCGTCGCTGATAAACGCCACCGTTGAAACAGTCTGGAACTTTTACGAAAGGCCGGATATTCTGCAACTGTTGACTCCGCCTTGGCAACCGGTGAAAATCATCCGCCGCGAAGGGGGACTCGATGTGGGGGCTGTGTCAGAATTTCGGCTGTTATTGGGGCCGATTCCAGTAAAATGGGTGGCGACTCATACTGAATGCGAACAATATCGCTTGTTTGTTGACGAACAAACTGAGGGGCCGATGGCACGTTGGACTCACCGACACGAGTTTACCACAGAAAATGGCCATACCCGATTGACAGATGCGATCGCATTTTCGATACCGGGCGGCCCGATTGTCGATTTGCTGTTAGGTTGGTGGGTAGAAATACGGTTAACTGATATGTTTCGCTACCGCCACGAAGTCACTAAGCGAGAGTGCGAAAAAAATGCAAATAATGGCTGAAAATTTTCATGCAGATTTAGTATAATTCATAAACTTGGAAGCTGCTGCTTCGACAAAAGCCCGAAAAAGTTCGCAGTTTGGGAGACTTTTTGGCGACATTTCTGGATGCCACTGAACTGCTACCATCCAAGGGTGATATTTGTATTCGATTGCTTCTATTAAACCGTCGGGTGCTCGTGCTACAATTTGCCAGCCGGGAATCATTGTTTGTACGGCTTGATGGTGCCAGGAAACGACGTTTGTAGAGGTAGTTCCCATGATTTTTGCTAGCCGGCTGTCGGGGTCTATTTTAATGATATGCTCGATCGCACGAATCGGGTTTTCTTGTCGGTGATTCACCTCCTCTCCGTAAGCATCCGGTACGTGCACGACCAAATTCCCCCCGCTGGCTACATTCAGGACTTGCATTCCGCGACAAATCCCCAACACGGGTATGTCAGCCCTCAAAGCTAGCTTAGCTAAGCTTAACTCAAAATTGTCGCGTTCTGCGTTAACCGAGTAAACCGTGCGATCGACAAAACCGCCATAAAGTTCTGGATTGATATCTCCACCACCTGAAAAAATCAAACCATCTACGGCATCAAAAATACTAGCCGGATCTAATTGATTGGGAGGCAGTAAAATTGGAATACCACCTGCTGCCTGCACTGCATCAATATATGCTCCGTTGAGGCAATATTCGCCTGCTTGACTGCGACAGTAAGTTGTGATACCAACGATGGGATGTTTTTTCATTTTTTAGAGAGTGGGAGATAATTATTTACATTAGTTCTAGGATATTCTAGTATTATCAATAAGTTTTTCTTGCACGGGCTAGAAGCCCATGCCACCAGAAAATTTACTGATTGTGGAACAGGCATCTTGCCTGTTTTTTGCACGGGCTAGAAGCCCATGCCACCAGAATGCACGGGCTAGAAGCCCATGCCACCAGAAAATTTACGGGCTAGAAGCCCATGCCACCAGAAAATTTACTGATTGTGGAACAGGCATCTTGCCTGTTTTTTGCACGGGCTGGAAGCCCATGCTACAAGAAAATTTACTCATTGTGGAACAGGCATCTTGCCTGTTTCTTCCATTATGACGCTCAATTCCTAGATTAAACTGAGCATTTCCTGCACTGCTGTCTAATTTGTAACAATTTTAGGATTATTTTCAGGCAGCGGTGGGCGGGTACACAGATAAGCCAATGGCCCGAACAGGGGCACTAATGTTACTGCCCAAAATGCTATTGAATTTTGCACTCCTCGGCGCGCCATATCGTCGGTTAATAAAGCAGGAAATAGCAGGGAAAGCAGACAAAAGTCTAAACTCATCACGTGGATAAAACGGCTGGTTTGCCACTGCCCAACAAAATCAGACCAATCGCCTTTTGTCAAGCCAAAAGCAACCAACGCAGCAGCGCCTAATGTTAGGACAATCCCAGTAAAACGGGAGTCTAATATTTTTAAGAAAATATTTTTAGTGCCAGAAAATTCTGGATTCGGTTCGCGCAGGGCTAAATAAGGGAGCAAGGCAAATGCACCGACGCCAAATGATAAAGTTGCAAAAATCCATGCTCGTATTTTCTGCCCTCTGCCGTCGGCAAATAAGACGCAACTGTAAATCAGCGGCCAGACTCCCATGATGTTAAACAAAGCTACAATTAAAGGGTTGATGCCTGCTATTTTGCCTGTGGAAAGGTTGGTAATTAGTGTGATGGTGTCGGGGTTGTCGGGTGGCGCAAATACAAAGGCGTAGGTGCTGAATATAATCCAAAGCAGAGCAAATCCAATTTTTCTAGACATATATTCCTTCTCAGAATCGAAAATCGACTCAACCTTCTAAAAATCATCATCGGAGCCCTCATCGGAGCTCTCATCGCTGCGGACAAGTTCCGAAGGAGGCCTGTCATTACTCCAAGCCCACCACACGGCGCCGCACTGGCAGCGGTAAAATTCTTGCCACTTGCGGCGGTTGGACTCGGTGTATACTGGCGATCGACGATTAATCCAGACCTCATGGGCATCCGTGCAGCTAGCAGCGCACTTGGGACAGCAAAACTCAGTAGCGTGAACCGCCGCCGCAGTCCATTCGGGAGGATGTGGAGCAAAAGCTTCCATGTGTTGCGTGTTTCTATCTAAACTGCTGTTAAGTAGGCAAATCAAGGGTTGCTAAAGATCCGTAGAGCTCGCAACGGCATAAGTTATGACATAAGTACGCTGTTGAGTGCGTAATTCCTATGACAGTTATTTTTTTGGCATTTGCCGTCCGATGAATAGTATAACTGATGTGGTGTAAGCCGTCGATCGGCATTCTCAGCTATTTCAAGGACTAGGCTCATGTCTATCTACAACTTTATCTCATTTCTGGGCATCTTTGGCTTGTGTGCGATCGCCTGGATTTTTTCAGAAAACCGCCAAGTTCGCTATATACCTTGGCGCGTCATCATCTGGGGCATTGGCTTACAATTAGTCTTAGGATTTTTAGTATTCCTATTTCCTCCAACTCGCATCGCCCTAGAGTGGTTTACCAGCTTGCTCGATGGAGTATTCACCGCTGCTGACGCCGGTGCCAGATTTGTATTCGGCAGAAACATTGTACCAATACCCGGTCAAGACCCGCCAGTTAATTTAGGATATATTTTCGCCTTTCGGGCTTTACCAACAGTCGTGTTTTTTTCCGGCCTCATGGCATTGCTTTATAATATCGGCGTAATTCAAATTATCACCGAAGTTTTTGCCAAAATATTTTACATGACAATGCGGTTAAGCGGCGCAGAAGCACTCAGCGGCGCCGCCAATATTTTCGTAGGAATCGAAGCAGCAATTGTCGTCAAACCTTATTTGCCACAAATGACTCGTTCCGAGCTTTGTGCAATCCTCTCCTGCTGTTTTGGGACTGCCGCTTCATCAACATTAGCAATTTACGTCAGTTTTCTCAAGCCTGTTTTTCCCAATATTTTAGGGCATTTAGTTTCAGCCTCAATTATCGCCATTCCCGCTTGCTTTGTCCTCTCCAAAATCTTAGTTCCCGAAACAGGTGTACCAGTGACAATGGGCGGCATTCCCAAGGAACAACCAAAACCTCAAGGCCACGAGTTTATCGGCGACGAACTTGGAGAAAATGACGGTGAGATCCGCAAACAAGAGACAGTTGGCGGAGAACCCATCGAACGAGTCAGCCCTTTGGATGCTGCAATTATTGGCGCATTAGACGGTGTGAAAATGGCAGTCGCCATCGCCGCTGTTTTGATTTTAATCTTGGGTTTAGTTTCCTTAATCAATCAATTCTTTGCCTGGCTGGCCGTGTTGCCGGCTCCAATTGGTACAATCTTTAGTTTTATCACCCTGCAAAACATTCAAGGAGCCTTATTTTATCCGCTAACTTTGTTAACCGGAGTTCCGTTTGAGGATTCTTGGACAGCCTCAGTCATCATCGGACGGCGACTGTTAGAAACGGCGATTCCACCTTATCAAACCTTAGCAGAAGTGGCCGCAAAAGGACTGATTAGCGATCGCACAGTATTAATTGTCAGTTACGCCCTTTCCGGTTTCGCCCACTTAGCTTCCGTCGGCATATTTGTCGGCGGTACAATCGCCCTAATTCCTTCTCGGCGCAAAGACATTTCCGAACTCGGTTGGAAAGCCTTATTTGTCGGCACCTTAGCTACAATGATGATTGCCTGCATCGCCGGATTATTTGACACCGGAGACTCCAGCATTTTAGGCACTAAGACACCGCCTACTGCCCCGATTAGCGCTCCTGCTTTGCCGAAGTCGGGCGCATCTCCCGCCGCAAGTCCGAAGCCGTCAGTTGCCCCAGCAATTGCCAGCCCGAAGCCTTTGCCGAAGGGTGAAAAAGCTGCTCCGAAAGCTCAAGAATCTCCTAAATCTGAATCGAAGAAAACGCCTTAATATAGCCTTTCTCAAAAAGGTGAGGTATGACTGACAGGTTATATAACCACTGAAACCAAGAGGGCCCAAGCCCAACAACGTACCTCATCTTTCTGAGAA